>CAYJLR010000019.1:0-24156 GCA_964370895.1 uncultured Akkermansia sp.
CTTCATTTTCTACATCCTCTTTTGTAGAAAACGAATTGCGAGAACTTGCCTTTAGTAGTCATTTTATTCTTCCTCTGACACAAGATTTCATGTATTCTCCAGCTTGTTTGAGAGCTCGAGTTTAAGATATAAACTCACTAGCATACAACATCACCATCCCCTCCCCTAAATTATGAATATAGAAGAATCCATCAAAAGAGCTCATAGTCAGAAACTTTATTGCTGTTCTGATGAGGCACTCGTGCAGAAGCAGCTTGAAAAGCTAGATCTACTCTTCGAGTACAATCACCTGAAACCAAGCATGCAGGAAGAAAAACAAGCACTCTTGAAGCGTATGTTTGCAGAGTTCGGTGAAGGTAGCTACATCGAAACGCCTTTTTACTCTAACTGGGGAGGCATGAATGTTCGCTTCGGTAAGAATGTGTATGCTAACTTCAATTTAACGATCATTGATGATACTTATGTAAATGTAGGTGATTATGTCATGTTTGGTCCCAATGTGGTTCTGGCCACAGGGAGTCATCCCAATGCACCCGAATTAAGAAAAAAAGCAGTACAGTTCAACGCACCAATCATCATCAAGGACAATGCTTGGATCGGAGCGAATACCTGCATCATGCCAGGTGTCACGATTGGAGAGAACTCTATCATCGGCGCAGGCTCGGTCGTGACAAAGGATATTCCTGCTAACGTTATCGCTGTCGGTAATCCATGCCGTGTACTCAGAGAAATTAATGATTACGATAGAGAGTATTACTTTAAAGGTCTTAAAATCGATATAGACTAAACACCCCTGTTTTGGCATCACCACTACCTTCTAAGTCGTGGTGGTGCATATCGCATTGTTAGAAGCTTCCGTTAGGAAGCTTCTTTCATTTTATCGTATTGTGTAGAGACCTGTCTGTTATCACAGCTATATTATACACACTATTCATTTTAAAATTATTAATAGACTCTACAACATTAATCAACACTAAAATCAATACTATCAATTCCTACTATTTTAGTAGTGTTATTATTTGAAAAAATTATCATTGACGATAACAGTTTTAGACTATAGAATCTCGCCCGCCCTATATTTATAATTTTTCACCCTATAAATTTTTCTATGAAAATAAGCCCTCATTCTAAAAAAATAGTTAAAAGACTATCCTATAAGCTTGCAATGGCAACTTTAAGCAGCACATTAACTGTGTTATTCGCTAGCGAACAACTTTTCGCAACTGATCCAACAGGTGTAAACATCCATACCAGCATCGCCTCTCCTGATACATTAGGCAATGTAGACATCACAGATACTGCTACCTCTCACTACACTCACAATGTAGCTCTCTGGATAGATGATGTCGTGATCACTGATACCAGTGCTCTCAGTGGCAGTATATCAGCCAGCAATGGTACAGCTACAGATAATAAAGTGACTCAGTCATTAATCGGTGTTTTTGTCGATGACGAAAATACGCGTTTGCAGGAAATTAAATTCAGTGATCTCTCTATAAATATCACAAGTTACGGTGAAGGGGTAAACAGCAAGTATGCTAATAATTCTTGGGGGATATCAGGTCAGCACGGTGGAGTTGTAAGTTTTAAGAATACAGATATTACTATTCATACCGATAGCGCGAACAATAGTGGCAAGGCATACGGCATATCTCTCTTCTCTCATATCGCTAGTTTCGATAAAGATAGCACTATCAATATCACGAATACCGCTGACTCGAATGTAAGTGCAGGTATACAGGCATTCAGCATCGCTAAGTTCGAGGGTGTTATCAATATCAATTCAGGCGCGTCCACAGGTCTAGAACTATTAGATAGTCAGGCTACAGATGAATTAAGTGGTAATATTACAATCACAGGAAACTACAGCTCTATAGGTATAGATATAAGTGGTGAAGCTCAGTCTATATCAACAACAATCAATATTAAGAATGCTGAAGGTACGGGAAAAAATCGCATGTATGGCATCCGTGTCGGTCAAAACTACGACTATAGCATGGGGGAGTCGTCATACATTACCAATATCTCTTCTAATATCACGGTAAGCTCCAATAGTACCGTACATGGAATACACCTGCAAGATGACTCCATCGTAGAAAACTTCACAGGTTCTATTGATATATCCACTATTGGTGGAGAGGCCTATGGTATCTTCATGCCCGATACAAGTTCTAAAATAGGAGGGAATATGGGGGGAATCATTGAGAATATCGGAGGAAGTATCAAAGTCTCCAATGAGTATAATAGTACTACTTATGATGAGAGTAAGATGACGGCAGGTATCCTTGCTAATCTCAGTGCTCATATTAAGCTTTCCGAGGATTATGATGGATATGAGCTAATCTTAAAATCACCCAACATATCTGGTATGGTTACTGCAGAAGGTATGCTAGTAGCAGTTGGCGTGCACTTTAATTATGATATTTTCGATGCTACTTCATACCCTCCAGGTACTCAGCTCACAATGTCAAATAAGAGCGGTATTATCTCAGGTGAAATCACATCGCACACCACAGATGGAGTTAATCTCTTCGGCACAACGGGAGAAATTCTCACAGAACGAGATACGAAGCACTACAAGACAAATGTAGCCCTACGTGTGTCTAATACGGGTGTAATGCTAGGTAGCCTTGATCCTGTAAGCGAGGGGAATAATGTTGTCATCAATTTCGGAAACGGAGCGAAGCTTTCTGCTACAGTTGGCAGTGGAGATACAGCGAGCTTGGGTGATGCCATTCAGTTCGCCTCACCCACACTGGCATTAAACGCGGGTAAAAATGATAGCATAGAAATCGTTGGTGATATTACAAGTATTGCGGGATGGGCTTCATACGAAGGTACAGGCAGTAGCTCTGGCTCCATCAATAAGCCAGATTTCTTCACTGAGTCTGCTCCATCTCTTCAAAACGATTCTGTAAACAATAGCATCACCTCCTATGCCCAGTCAACCAGCTATAGTTCAACAAGTGACCGTAGTGCTACCGTAAATCTAGGCGATATTGCTACGCAAAATGATTCCATCCAATTCATCCAAGGGAAGTATCAGGTAAAATCCGACTACTGGTTTGTCTCTGAAGTCACCGTAGGCTCTCACATCAACTCTCAAACTAGTTCTATCACTCTGACAGGCTCTACAAAGTTTGTAGATACGAATATGGTGAACTTCCACGTTAACTCGACGGGCGATTATTCCAGCATCACTGTTTCAGCAGGAGAAATCCTCGGCATACAGGATCTAAATACGATTAATGTCACCTTGAATGCTGAGCTTATGGCTACTGAGACGTTCCGCATTACCCTCATTGATGGGGACATGCTTGATACTCTCGGAGGAACTCTGACAGTAAATCTCTTTGACCTCATCATTGAAGACAGTAATGCTGCACTGATAAACGACCTCTCCTCCATTTATGTTGAATATGATGGTGAGCGTGTCTTCTATGCAGATGGTCCAGTTACATTCGACTACACAGGTAAGGCTACTGACTTCATCATTGGACGCAATGTCAATGCAGCTATTCCTGAACCGAGTACAGCGACCCTGAGCCTTCTGGCACTAGCAGCCTTCATGGCACGTCGTCGCCGTACGAAAGCCTAAAAATCAAAACTCACCAATAATACAAAAAATCCCTAGCCCAGCTAAAAGCTGTCTAGGGATTTTTTTATCGCTTAATTCTAAGCAGGATAGTTAATGCTAGGTGTCACTTATGCTTGATCTTCTTTCGCTGCCTTAGCAGCTTTAGCAGCTTCGCGCTTCTCTTTTGCAGCGGCCTTCTTTGCGTCACGCTCGGCTGTGGCTATGGTCTTCTTCCAGTTAAGAATGACATCACCACCACCGCTTGCGAGAGCTTTACCGTCAGCATCGACAATCGTTACGTTCGGAAGAGATGTGGCCTGCACTCGACCTAAGAGTGCACCAGCCTGCATATAATGAACAGCTGGGAATTTAACTTTATAGTCCTCGGCATACTTGATAGCAGCTTCTTCTGTTCTATCACTGCCCACGAGGATAAGCTCTACATTCTTACGCTTCATCTTACTATATTCTTTGACTACCTTAGGCATGAGAGCACGGCAAGGTGGGCAGGTGCTGGATGAACCGAGGTAGATATAGTAATCAGCCTCCTTATTGATCTCACCGCGTATAGGTTCGACCTTTGCTATGGCAGACTGGGCAGCACGAGGTTCAGCGATTTCTTCACTCTTTGCATAAGTGAGTGGCTGAGATACAGCGGCGATAGCTGCACATGAAAGTGCGGCACGGCAGAATAGATTAAAATGTTGCTTCATACAGAGGTATATTTGATCCGTAACTTTAAAATAGCACTTTCCTAGATCCCATGTCGAGAGAAAAGGCTCACTCTTGGTAATTAGTTTTAGCCTCGGAAGGCAAATACCTTCAACCAGAGAATGTAAAGAGAGCGTTTACCGTGTGCTCTTTCCATATAAATACCAAAGAAACGCGCCAATTTTGCCTTGTTCGCCCTAGAATGATGGAAGTCTCGTGGGCTCTTCATAAGAGCTTTTACGCGACGTGCACTGCGCCTGTCAAATAGCTTCAACTCGAGCTCTCCATTCTGCTCAGCCTCACGCATCTCCTGCGCTACTGTCTCCAGAAACTCGAGTTTAAACTCGTCACCTATGCGCTTATAGTTCGCGAAATAGGCTCTAAATTTCCTATAATGGAAAATGGAGATAAATTTCTCAAATAGAAGTTCATCTGCTTCAAGTATGTTTCTTATATAAGCGAATTCCTGATTAATGAAGTAGACCTTCCCCTTATCATGCATCGAGGCATTCATATTATCGACTCGATAGTGATAAAAGTGTCTATCAATGATATAAAACTTCTTCGCAAACATCATTGTCTGGAACCAAAAGCCCGTATCCTGATAGCTAGCACCCGGCGTCACGTTATGCCGGATGCCATGCTGCTCAAGGAAGCTTCGTTTGTAGATTCCTGACCAAGTATTCATCATGAAATTGAAGGTCTCGAGGGTTTCACCGGGACATAATATCTGATGATAATATTTTTTGCGCTTCGTGAGCTTTTGATATTGTAGCAGCCTTGATCCTTCCTCATCGCTGACAAAATGATAATCAGCCTTGATTACATCGAGATCTAGTTCACTAGCCTTACTGTACAAGACTGAGTACATATCAAGAGCGATATAATCATCAGGCTCCACAATGCCTATATACTCACCTGAGGCACGCGATATGCCTACATTCATCGAGTCACCATAGCCCGAGTTCGCTTTATCAATAATAATAATACGTTCATCCTTTTGGGCATAGTTCTCGATAATTTTCAACGACGCATCCGTAGAGCCATCATTCACACAAATGATTTCAATATTTTTTAGCGTTTGATTAACCACGCTATCAAGACACTCTTCCAGATAAGACTCTGTATTGTAAATTGGGATTACAATAGACACAGAGGGAAACTGCTTTTGAGCGTCACTATTCATGGTCATCTCGTGTATTTAAACATCTTCTCAACTAATGTCAAGCGTGAAGCGTCATAATGCTATTATCATGGCTGCCATTAATAAATGATAACAATATATAATAATAAAAATAAGAAATGCGTGAGATACTATGTAAATATCTCACGCATTGCATATTAAATCAACTTCTAGAATTAAGGAAGTTCTTTAATTCTGAGGTTTCGGAACTTTACATGTGAACCATGCCCTAAGAAACCAATGAAGCCTTTTTTATTCAGTAGACCTGGATGAGGCTGTCCGTCAAGTGTCTTTGTGTTATTCTCACTAGCCTTAGCGATGTCTGTCTCAAGGATGACTTCGCCATTGAGCGTTACCTTGATCTTGTTTCCATCAGCGATGACTTCTTGCACATTCCATTGTCCCGTAGGCTTCAGGAATCCGCGCTTTGCGGTAGAGACACCATAGACAGAACCATGGTACTGATAAGGCTCTAGTGCCTTGTAAATCTCAGCTTCATTGTCAAGGATCTGGAGCTCCATGCCATGATAGGCGGCATCCACATTCATCGGTGTACGTATACCTAAGCCATTATTCGCGCCTGGGGTGAGCCAGAACTCGAATCGTAGCACGAAGTTATCATACTCCTTGTCTGTGTAGAGATTCCCATGTCCCTTTTCTGGGTACATGACGATGCAGCCATCTTCTGCAACATAGGCCTGCGTATTCCCCTGCCAGCCTTCCATGGAAGAGCCATCGAAGAGCAGCTTAAATCCTTCAGCCTTTTCTGCATCACTGAGTGTCGCAGTCTTCTGCTCGGGGGAGAGCTCACGTATGTAGATATTCCTATACTCTACTTCGCTGCCATGTGCCTGAAGCTCGATCTGCTCCTTGACGAAGAGAGGTATATCGCGCTTCCAGAAGTTCTCCAGAGTGACATTATCCACGACAGTTTCGCCATTCATAATGACCGTCACCTTGTCACCCAGCATTTTAATGTAGAATGTATTCCACTCACCGAGCTCATTATCTGTGACCTTGAGTGGCTTCGACGGGTTCTTCTGGTTATTATAGAGCCCACCAGAGCCCACCTGAGCTCCTACATTCGTACGGCTGATATCCCAGATCTGCACCTGAGGTGTGCCGCGGAGGTAGATGCCAGCATCGGCTTCTTTACCTGTCTTGTAGAGCTTCCAGTCGACGAGCATCTCGAAGTCACCGTACTGCTTGTCCGTGCAGATATTGTCACCATGTCCATTGAAGTACATGCTGCCATTCTTCACAGACCAGTTGGCGTTCATCTTCTTATCTGCTTCTGCCTGCGCCTTAGCCAGCTCATCAGGGCTCATAGCCTGACGTGTCAGCGGATTACCCACGAGGCCTTTCCAACCACTGAGATCTTTTCCGTTAAAGAGAGCGACATAGCCACTGTCTTTTGGCATCTCCGCTAGGTGCTTCTTAATACCTTCGCGCTGGTAGTGCGCGTCAGAGTTCTTAAGAGTGGCTCGGCACTTCTCAAGGATGGAGATAACCTGAGGACCAGTGTGTCTCCTGTTTATCATCGCGATCTTCATGACAGCTTGGCAGGCGGCTTCTTTCAAGGCTGCATCAGCACTGTCCATGTAAGGGGCAGCTGTGAGCATACCGAGATAAGAGCCAGAATTCGCGATCACATTGATAGCGCGAATCTGCTGTGCTATGTCAGGTGAGTTCGCCAGTACATTAGACGCGAAGAGTCGCTTATTCTCTCCTGTCATGTCCTGCGTCTCTACGTGGGTCATGTACGCATGCCATAATCCCACCTTGTCCTCCTCCGCACTAGCATTGATAGTGTCGGTGAGGTATGAGTAGACGGGCTGCCCTATCCATGCTGTCATCGCTTGGATAGCCTGTGCCTTGTCAGCTGCAGAGGCAGTATTAAAACCTGCCGCAATGGTCTGGAAGGTCTTCACATCGCCTAAGCGCGTGAGTACGTTATATACTAGAGCCTTTTTCTCACCCATAGCAGGAAGTAATTTTGCGATGACTGCTTCACGCTGATCAGCAGGGATAGCGGAAAGTGAACTGTAGAGAGCATTCTGCAATGCCTCGACTTGCTCAGCTCCAGCCTGCTTCAACAGGGTGATAATCTGATCCACATCACCAGCTCCGACTATGGAAGCGAGTGCGTTATAGGCACTCTTCGCGACATCAGCATCTGGACTATTAAGCTTCGCCGCTACCGTGGCAAAACTCGTCGTCGCGGCACGCGCCGCGAGAAGATCAATAGCCTTCATCTGAGCATAAGGACTGCCCTTCTCTACCACTTCGCAGAGAGCGTCAGCATAGTCCTTCGCCTCTTCCTTCTTATACTTCACGTAGGAAAGAGCTTTGCTAGCAGTGTCGATAATGTCCTTATCCTTACTTTCTATCATCTCTTCGCATATCTCTTCGATGATGTCATCACCAGCCTGTAGCTTAGCAGAAGCAAGAATGGCAGCCTTCGCGAGATCTGGCTGATCACTGTCTATGTATTCTTCGACGAGCTCAGCTGTTTCCTTGATATAATGATCGCCAAGGTAAGCGATAGCAGAGATCTTCGCAGCATCACTGGCAGTGCCCAAGCCCTTCGCTATATCCATGAAGATACTCCTATCAGGGCAGCCTGTGAGGAGGTTCAGCACGCCACTGCGCAGGAGGAGATTCTCATCAAGGCAGAGCTGCACAATCATAGGTTTCGCTTCTGCGAGATTCGCTAGCATCATAACTTCGACGGCCGAGACCATCGTCTGGATTTCCATGACAGCCTTGCTCTCGTCAAAGAGCTGCTTCGCTGTCTTCATCGCTAAGGGTGCATCTGTACTCGCAAGTCGAGTCAGTAGCATGCAGAGTCTATCGACAGCACTTCGCTTATCGTAAGTGTACTTCGCGGCTTTTGCTTCTGCGAGGAGTAGATCAATTGATGCCTGAGTTCCCGTCTGAGCTAGGGCATAAAGTATGGTTTTCTTCGTATCCTCATCAGCGGTCTTGTACCAGTCGATGAGTGCAGCTTCCTGCCCCATAATCTGAGCCTGTCCGATGATATGAGCGGCGAGCTCCTTGTCACACTGGGCAAGCTGCCCGAGTAGAGCCTCATCAGCCTTAGCCGTGTTCACATCGATGAGGGTGTCGGCAGCCGTCTCACGGAGCTGCTCATCCGCCATGAGTGGAGCGATCTTATCCACCATCTCATCACGAGCACATACACCGAGGAGACGGATGTAGAACTTCTTCACCTCCACATCTTTCGCCTGATGGATCTCATCGAAGAGACTATTCACAAAGATGAGGCGAGCCTCCTCTTGACCTTCCTGAGCCACATAGCTCGCGAGACCAGAGAGCGCGTAGTTCACGCTAGGGATGTTCACCGAACTGCACATATCAGCGAGGAGTGCGACGCCCTCCCCTTTCGTCTGGACGAGGCCTTCCATGATGGTGTTAAAGTCCTTCTGGTTCTGAGCCGGAAGGGCTGCCAGCGAGTCCGCGACGATGGTTTTTGCCGTACGATTCGCGGGCGCTGGGACTTGAGCGAGGAGACTGGTACTCATACTAGCTGCCAAAGCGAGAAAGAATGTTTTTCTCATAATATTTTTTCTTATATTTTTATTTAAACTGATGATATAGATACTAGATAGTCCATGGGCCACGCATAGGCTGGTCTATCAATCTGTTCGCGGCGTCATCACCGATGAACTCCAATTTCACGGGGTCAAACTTCAGGTCACGACCGAGGCGCAGGGCGACGAGCGCCATGTTCACGATAGTCGACGAGCGGAATCCATTCGCCTCATTTAGGGCAAAACGATTACGAGACTGGATACAGTCTACGAATGACTCGTACTGAGGGTCTACATCGGGATACTCGGCGAGTTTCTTTTCCCAATTTGGAATATCGCATTTAAAGTTCGGGAACACGCGACCGTTAGGGCCTTCGATATAGGCTTTATCATCTGCGCCATGGTCTTCGCCATAAAGGACGATTTCACAGCCATCTTCATACTTGAAGACGATCTTACGCCATGTACCAATCGCATCGAAGTGCTGCTGCGGCGCATCAATTTCTACGGAAATAGGTGATGTATCATCCTTCCCTAAGAGGTACTGCACAGGATCGAGATAATGCTGTCCCATGTCACCGAGGCCACCGCCATCATAATCCCAATAGCCACGGAATGTGGCATGCACACGGTGTGGGTTGTATGGCTTGTAAGGAGCAGGTCCGAGCCACATGTCATAGTCAAGATGCTTCGGCACAGGCATAGTTTCTAGATTTTCTTTACCTGTCCAGTAGAACTTCCAGTCGAAACCTGTATGCTTACTTACCACGACTCGAAGTGGCCATCCTAGCATACCGCTATCGACTAGCTTTTTAATCTTAGGCACGGTGGTGTTCATGCCGTAGAAGTTATCTGTAAAACGGAACCATGTGTTCAGGCGTAGAATATTGCCATACTGCTTCACAGCTTCCATCACGCGCTTACCCTCACCAATGGTACGAGTCATGGGCTTTTCGAGGAAGATATCCTTACCTGCCATAGCGGCTTCCACTGCCATGATGCCGTGCCAGTGAGGAGGTGTGGCGATATGGACGATGTCTACATCTGGATCGTGGATGAGATCGCGATAATCGCGGTAGCATTTCACATTCCCACCTGCCATTTTAGCACCTGCATCGAGGTGGTTCGCATCAACGTCGCAAATAGCGACAAGGCGAGTTCCATCATAGCCGAAATGACCACGCCCCATAGAACCGATACCAATAATACCTTTTGTGAGTTGCCCGCTGGGCGGGATTTTACCTTCACGCCCAAGCACTGAGCTTGAAAGGATAGAGAGACCGGCGAAGCCAGCTATGTTTTTTACAAAATCACGTCTTTGCATAATATAATTTATAGTTTCTTTTGGTAGCAATACACCGAGAGAAAAACAATTATATCAACAATGGTATATAGCTACGTATTGTTTTAAACATAACATATAGCCAAAGACAGATCAAACTAAAAATACAAGAAACAAGTCATATTCATATAAAACAATCAGACTTTAAAACGATAAGAGATGACAGAATAACAAAAAATCAACTCAGACTCTTTCGCGCCATCTCATCAGCATCCATCATCGTATTAAAAGCATAGAGCATATCTGGCACAGTAGGCGTGGCTTCTACCCCCTCTTCTATCATCTTAATGAGGTGAGCGAACTGTACATCAGTGGATTTCCACTTACTGGAGACATTAATCATCTGATACTCTTCTTCTGGGAATTTATAATATTCGATTAGATCGCCTTCTTCCTGATGAGATGATCTGTCTCTCTGGCGGATGAGACTGATTCTTCCCTTAGGTCCTGAAAACTCCTTAACATCACGCGAAGAGATCGTATTGCAAAAGCCCGCTTCATAATAGCCAGCAGATCCATCAGAGAGCTGCATCGTGATGATGCCATGATTATATTGGTCTGGCGATACAGCCTCTTCGGATCGTATGCCCATGGCATTCATTTTCACGACCTTAGCCCCCGTGAACCAATGTAGCACATCTATATAGTGAACACCACAATCTACTAGCGGCGATACATCATTTAAAATCCCCAGACATCTATCCCAATCTATGGAATGATGATTCTGCACCATACGGAAGGTGATGGGTGAGCCTATCGCGCCCCCTTGGATCATCTCTGCCATGCGCTGATAGGAAGCATTGTGGCGTAGGATATGCCCTACGAGTACCTTCACATCGGGATTTTCTGTTACTAATTGTTCGAATTCAACCGCTGATTCTTTTGTATCACCGATGGGTTTCTCGCAGAGGACATGCTTTTTATTCGCGACACATGCCTTGAGTATCTCCATATGAGTAGCAGGCAGCGTAGCAATAATGACTATATCTACTTCCTCATCATTCACGCAGTCCCTATAGTTAGAGGTGATCTTATCAACGTTGTAACGCTTCTGAAATTCAGCTGCACGAGAGATATCCTTGTCGCACACATAGCGAAAATGTACATTTTGCTTACAATAAATTTCTTGGATATGAGCCGCCCCCATACGTCCGCATCCGATGAGCGCAACATTATAAATATATTTCATGTGAATGTAATTAAAAAACGATTTTAACAGTGAAACAGTTTTACACCTTTTTTGAGTGTAGCATTAATTAAATAGAAAGGTCAAGCACAAACTAACAATAATCATCAACGCTTATTCATTCGGAGGCATATAATTCCCTGACCTTAATTAGATATAAATATCTAACTATAATAACGTTAAAACAAGTAAATTTTCCATCCTACACTTTCAGCTTGACTTGTGCGGCGCGTTTGATAGGATATGTTACCTATGAGTAAACGTATTTTTGCAACTCTTGTTGCATCGTTAATCACGGCTCTACATGCAGCAGGTGACGACACGGAAGCAGCACGAAAGGTTATAGAAAGCTTTGCCAAAGAAACGCAATGGCCTATTGAACTAAAATTAACACCCGAGCTCAAGAGCGGGAAACAGTATGAAGTAAAGACAGAAGGAGGTAAGCTGAGTATCTCTGGTAGCTCTGGTGTAGCTCTCTGCCGCGGTTTCTATGACCTTGCAAAATCCCAAGGCTGGGGTCTCTACAGCTGGTCAGGGAACTCATTTGATGTAGAAAAGGCGAAGAAACTTCCTGCGAATGTAAACATGAGCATGAAGTCCCCCTTCAAGCATCACTACTATTTTAACGTCGTCACCTACGGCTACACCATGCCTTACTGGGACTGGAAGCGCTGGTCTAAGGAGATCGACTGGATGGCTCTCCATGGATTTGACATGCCCCTCGCCCTCGTCGCACAAGAGGCTATCATGACTCGCGTCTTCCAGCGCATCGGCATTCCTAAGGCTGATATCGACGGCTACTTCGCAGGTCCAGCTCACCTTCCTTGGATGCGCATGGGTAATCTCATGAGCATAGACGGGCCTCTTGATCCCGCTTGGCACAAGGAGCAGATCGAGCTCCAGCACAAGATTCTCAAGAAGATGCGCGATCTAGATATGAAGCCTATTTGCCCCAGCTTCGCGGGCTTCGTACCTGAAGGTATTAAGAAGGTATACCCTGATACTCAGCTGAAGAGACAGACATGGGCTGGTGGCTCATTCCACGCCTTCATGATGACTCCTGAGAACCCACTCTTCGCAAAGATCGGTACCATGTTCGTCGAAGAATGGGAAAAGGAGTTCGGTAAATGTGACTACTACCTCGTCGATAGCTTCAATGAAATCGACAGCCCCTTCCCTGCCGGCAGTGACAAGTTCCTCAACGACTACGGCAAGGTCATTTACAAGTCCATCAAGGATGCGAATCCAGACGCGACATGGGTCATGCAGGGCTGGATGCTCGGCTATCAGCCAAACATCTGGACTCCTGAGGCTCTCAGTGCGCTGACGAAGTATGTCCCTGACGATAAGCTTCTCATCCTCGACCTCGCTACAGATTATAATAAGCACTTCTGGAAGCGTGAGTACAACTGGGATCGCTACAAGGGCTACTTCAACAAGCAGTGGGTCTACAGCACCGTCCCTAACATGGGCGGTAAAGTCGGCCAGACTGGTGTGCTGAACTTCTACGCCAATGGTGTGTGGGATGCTCTCAATTCACCAAACAAGGGTGATCTCGTCGGCTACGGTACCGCTCCTGAAGGCATTGAGAACAATGAGGTCATCTACGAGCTTATCTCTGATGCAGGCTGGCAGGAAAAGCCTATTGATGTCCCTGCATGGCTGAAGAACTATAATGAGAACCGCTACGGCAGCAGTAATGCGACACTGGAGCGCTTCTGGGCTATGATGATGCAGAATAATGCACCATATGGTAATCAGTTCAAGGATCACCCTCGCTACAACTGGCAGATGGGACCTAATGGTGGCACGAGCAACTATATGATCCTTTTCACGAAGGAATACGAGATGGCTATCAAGACATTCCTCTCAGCCGCTGATCAGATGGATAAGAACCCACACTTCGCCACAGACCTCAGCGAGCTCGCTGCATTCTACGGCAGTGGTAAGGCTCAGCAGCTCAGCTTCGCTATCAATCAGAATCTTGCAGCAGGCAAGATAGAGGAAGCGAAGAAGCAGATTGCCCAGTTCGAGAAGCTCCTGACGATGATTGATGACATCCTCAAGAATCATCCTAATAACCGATTAGACAAGTGGCTCGGCTACGCTCAGGCATACGACAAGAAGATACCTAAGAGTGGTAGCAAGTCCTATGAGAATAACGCTCGTCGTCTCATCACCATCTGGGGGCCTCCTATTAATGACTACTCCGCTCGTATCTGGTCTGGTCTGATTAAGGAATACTACCTGCCACGCTGGAGCATGTACTTCGAAAACCGCATGGGTGCTAAGCATGATATCGGAGCTTGGGAACGCCAGTGGGTAGAGAGCAAAACTCCTTATAAACCAGCAGAGAAAGGTGGCAAAGTCGACCTCGTGAAGGCATCCACAGAGCTCATCTCCTATGCTGACTCTATCATGGGTGGTGGCGACTCTAGCGATCCAAACCTCATCAGCATTATGAATGGTAAGGATCTCGCTGCGAACAAGAAGGAACAGCGTCTCACGCTGAGCATCTCTCGCATTAAAGAAGCTTCTTCCATCATCATCAGCTCCGAGCAGCCAAATCTGAAACTCGGTACGGCCAGCTTCATCCTCGATGGTAGGAAAGTCACTCTGAAGGCGAAGCAGCTCAATCCTAAGACAGTACAGCTCACCTGGGATATCCCAGCAGGAGCTACCGCTAATAACGAGTGCGCCCTCATCATGAACTTCCCTGCCGCTGACGCTAAGTGGGGTCAAGTGAAGGTGAGCTGGAAGAATTAATTTCTTTATACAGATTCATTTTCAATGGCTATGAGCTTATCGCTCATAGCCATTTTTGTGTGATGACAAAACAATTATACTAACAAGGTGACAAAGACTCGCTTATCATGTAATTTATAAGAACAATTCGATTTTACAAACAATTTTACTATGGATAACAAGAAATTAACAACGATGGCTGGCGCTCCTGTGCCAAATAATCAAGACTCCATGTCAGCAGGTAAGCGAGGACCTCTACTCTTGCAGGATGTATGGCTCATAGAGAAGTTAGCCCAATTCCACCGTGAGGTTATTCCTGAGCGTCGTATGCATGCGAAGGGCTCGGGCGCATTTGGTCAGTTCACAGTGACGAATGATGTGACAGCCTACACTCGCGCAGACCTGTTCTCAGAAGTGGGTAAGAAGACGGATGTTTTTATGCGCTTCTCCACTGTTGCTGGTGAGCGTGGAGCTGCAGATGCAGAGCGAGATATCCGTGGATTCGCTGTGAAGTTTTACACTGATCAGGGTAACTGGGATCTCGTCGGGAATAATACCCCTGTCTTCTTCTTCCGCGATCCATTAAAGTTCCCAGATCTCAATCATGCCGTGAAGCGCGATCCGAAGACAAACATGCGCAGTGCTCTGAATAATTGGGACTTCTGGACGAAGCTTCCTGAGGCACTTCATCAGGTCACTATCGTGATGAGTGATCGCGGTATCCCAAAGAGCTACCGTCATATGCATGGCTTCGGCAGTCATACCTACAGCATGATTAATGCGGAAAACGAGCGCGTATGGGTGAAGTTCCACTTCATCTGTCAGCAGGGAATCGAGAATCTCACTGATGGAGAAGCAGCTGAACTCATCGGCAACGACCGCGAGAGTCACCAGAATGATCTCTTCACCAGCATTGAAAAGGGAGACTTCCCGAAATGGAAGCTCTGCATTCAGGTCATGACTGACGAGCAAGCGAAGAATCATCCTACGAATCCATTCGACCTCACAAAGGTATGGTCGAAGAAGGATTATCCTCTCATTGAGGTGGGCATTCTTGAGCTGAATCGTAATCCTGAGAACTACTTCGCGGATGTGGAGCAGGCGGCATTCTCCCCTGCAAGCGTCGTCCCCGGCATCAGCTTCTCACCTGACCGCATGCTTCAGGCACGTCTGTTTGCCTACGCTGATGCGCATCGCTATCGCCTCGGGGTGAATCATCATCAGATTCCTGTGAACCAGCCTCGCTGCCCCATGCACAGCTTCCATCGCGATGGCGCCATGCGTGTCGACGGGAACTACGGCGCAGCTACTTCTTATGAGCCGAACAGCACAGGAGAATGGCAGGAACAGCCCGAGTTCAAAGAGCCTGCTATGCCACTCGATGGTAACGCAGATCACTATGACTTCCGCGCTGATGATGACCAGTACTTCACCCAGCCTGGTGATCTCTTCCGCCTCATGAGCCCTGAGCAGCAGCAAGTCCTCTTTGACAACACAGCTCGCGCTATGGGCGATATCCCTCGAGAAATCAAGCTACGCCACATCAAGCACTGCTTGCAAGCAGATCCAGCTTATGGTGAAGGTGTCGCAAAGGCTCTGAACATCGACTCGAGCCTCCTTGTCGATCTATAATCGCTGTCAAAATGATAAGATAATCGCGCTATCTCAATGAAGAGATAGCGCGATTTTTATAGAAAGGGGTGAAACTCATTTACGCGGGAAAGAAGCGCGCTACAAGTGGTTCTTGGATGGCGAAGAGTGCATCTCTGCGCTCGCGCGTATCGTCGAGATAGCCATGTAGATGAACGAGTCCGTGCACGAGGTAGCGGAAGAGCTCCTCGCGCTGAGAGATACCATTCTCATCTGCATAGCGATGTGCTGTATCGAGGCTGACGAATATCTCTCCATGATGGAATGTGATCACATCGGTAGGAGTAGGATCATCGAGGAACTCTGCATGCACGTCAGTGATGGTTTCATCATCGACGAGATTTAGTTCAATGCTCGGCAGCTCAGATAGTACATGATCGGGTCCCTTCGGCTGGGCTAGTAGCTCTGGGAGAAGCGAGCTTAATGCCTGCTGGTAGATCAGTACATCTTCTTCACTCAGCCAGCTATTCTGAGCATGGAGGTAGAGTTCGAGTTCGGGGATCATGATTTTTTAGACTCTTCGCTTGATTGTTCGCACTCTGCATTCTGCTCGGCAGCTAAGGCTTCTCGCGCTGCTATCTTTCTCTTCTTCGCCTCCGCACGTGCCTCACGGAAGAAACTCTGAAACTGCTCGAGGCAGAGATCTTCGAGCACGCCACCTTGCACCTCGCATCGGTGGTTCAGCGGTGGGTTCGCATCTAGAAGATTAATCCATCCCCCACATGCTCCCCCCTTCGGGTCGCGTATGCCGAAGACCACGCGGTCGGGGCGGCAGTGTACGATGGCACCAGCGCACATGGGACAGGGCTCTTTCGTCACGTAGAGTGTGCAGCCTTCCAGTCGCCAGTCCCCTACTGCACTTTCTGCAGCGGTGAGTGCGAGCATTTCTGCATGCGCTGTCGCGTCCTTGAGCGTTTCTACCTGATTCCAGCCTCGCGCGATGATGCGGCCGTCTTTCACGATGACGCAGCCACAGGGGACTTCGGTCGCGGCACGGGCTTTCTCTGCTTCGCGCATGGCTTGAAGCATGAAGCGTTCATCGTCTGAGATACTGCTATCCATGTGAAAAAAGATCGCCGTACTCATCATAAGCACGGCGATGGGAAAATGTATTCCGATGAGGATTATTCACCGCGCAGGGTGAAGCGTGGCTCAGCGTCGAGGATTTCCTGAAGTTCTGTCCAGCCTGTGTCAGTCTGGTTCTGGAACATCTGGAGGTAGACGGAAACTACGCCAGCTGGGTTCTTGTCGAAGAGATCCTTCACAGCTACACCGAGCTTTTCTGCGTCGAGTGACTCAGGAAGATCACCGTCAACCATGCCATGACCGTTGTGCTCGATGCCGAGGGCATTGAGGAAGTTCACAAGCATGCTTTCCTGCTTGCGGACGAGCCATACCTGAAGAAGGTGGTCGCCGATGGTTTCTGCTGGCTTCCAAGAAAGCATTTTCTTGAGCCACTCGAACTGCTCGGTGACAGGCTTCTGCTTGACGTACTGAGGACGAAGCTTCTTGAGAGCGGAAAGCTCATTAATGGCTGCACGGTAGAGACCACGCTCCTGATTACGAAGCCAATCAAGGATGAGTGCTACGGTAGCTTCATCTGCACGCTGGAAAATAGTATAAGATGTCATATGCTATAGTGATAAATCGAAAATGTGCGACTAGTTAACCATAATCAAGCCCAACTGTCTAGCTAAAGATGCGTGATATGGGTATTTTTATTGAAATATGAGTTCGAATTCTAGTTCTCTATCAGAAAAATCAGACTCGACAGCATGAGATACCCGTGATAAAGTGGGCGCATGCCTAAGGTAGCCCTTCTTCAACAACCTGCATTTGCCTCGACGGATGAGAACAAAGCCACCCAGATGCGCGCTATTCGTGAAGCCGCTGCAGGTGGAGCTCAGATCATCTGCACTCAAGAAATGTGCACGACACTCTACTTCTGCCGTACTCAGGATGTGGATCTCTTCGATACAGCGGAGTCCGTCCCCGGTGCTTGGACTGATGAGCTCTGCGCGCTGGCGAAGGAGCTCGGTGTAGTACTCGTCGTAGCAGGATTTGAAAAGCGTGCGACAGGGCTCTATCATAATACAGCATGGGTCATCGATGCAGATGGTAGCTTCCTCGGTAGCTTCCGCAAGATGCATATCCCTCAGGATCCTGGCTTCGAAGAGAAGTTCTACTTCACTCCCGGTGATCTCGGTTACAAATGTTTTGAAACACGCTTCGGCCGCATTGGCGTCCTCATCTGCTGGGATCAGTGGTATCCTGAAGCTGCTCGTCTCACGGCCATGGAAGGAGCTGAGATTATATTCTACCCCACTGCCATCGGCTGGATACCAGGTGAAGAAGATCTCTATACAGCACAGCACTGCGCATGGGAGACCGTGCAGCGAGGTCACGCTGTCGCGAATACCTGCTACGTCTGCGCGGTAAATCGCTGCGGAGTCGAAGGTGAGACCACCTTCTGGGGACAGAGCTTTGTCTCCGACTACTGCGGACAGATCATTGAGAAAGCCCCTGTCACAGACTCCTGCATCCTTTACGCAGATCTCGACCTACAGAAGCTCGAAGACCATCGACGCATCTGGCCATTCTTCCGCGATCGTCGCATCGATTCCTACAGCGGAATCACCCAACGCTGGGGGAAATAATACCCATGACTACTGAGCGTCAGCCTAAAAATAACTCCGAAGAAAAGTCCCCGCGACATTTCACCTACCCCGATCTCCCCATCGCCCAGAGGCGCGAGGAGATCATGGATGCCCTGCGCAAGAATCAGGTACTCATCGTTGTCGGTGAGACAGGCAGTGGTAAGACGACGCAGCTGCCGAAGATGGCACTGCAAGTCGCAGGCAAGAAGCGTGGCAAGGTAGGCTGTACCCAGCCACGACGACTCGCAGCCGTCGCCGTCGCCCGACGCATAGCCGAAGAAGTCGGCTGCGAACTAGGCGACTACGTCGGTTATCAAGTACGCTTCGATGATAAGAGCACACGTGACACGAAGCTAAAGCTCATGACAGACGGTATCTTGCTTGCTGAGACGCAGGCAGATCCCGACCTGAAGAAGTACCACACCATCATCCTCGATGAAGCCCATGAGCGCAGTCTGAATATTGACTTCCTGCTCGGCTATATGAAGCTCCTGCTGGAGCGTCGCCCCGACTTGAAGCTCATCATATCCTCGGCGACCATGGATGCGGCCGCCTTCTCAGACTTCTTCTCCTCAGCCCCCATCATCCACGCGGAAGGACGTACCTTCCCCGTGGAGATGCACTACATGCCAGCACGTCACGAAGACGAAGAGCAGCCTGACCATGTGTGCCGCGCTGTGGAGTGGCTATCTAGCTATGATGAGAAAGGTGACGTGCTCGTCTTCCTCCCCGGTGAGCGTGAGATCCGTGACTGTGCAGACGCGCTAGAGGCCATGAGACTGCCGCGCACCGCCATTCTCCCCCTCTTCGCTCGCCTCGGGCTAGGAGAGCAGCAGCGTATCTTCCAGCCCAGCTCCTCGCAGAGGCGTATCGTCCTCGCGACAAACGTAGCGGAGACCTCCCTCACCATCCCCGGTATCATCTACGTCATCGACAGCGGAGAAGCACGTATTAGTCGTTACCTACCCGGTCGTCAGATACAGAGACTACAAATCGAGCGCATCTCTAAGGCGAGTGCTCGTCAGCGCGCTGGGCGCTGTGGTCGTGTCTGTGAGGGCGTGTGCATACGCCTGTACAGTGAAGAAGATTTTAATGACAGGGATGACTTCACCGACCCTGAGATCAAGCGAAGCGCACTCGCGGGCGTCATCCTACGCATGAGTGACCTTCAGCTCCCCCCACTCGGTGAGTTCCCCCTCCCCGATCCGCCTAGTGCACGTCTCATCAACGAAGGCTATCACTGCCTACGCGAAGTCGGCGCACTCGATCGCAAGGATAAGCACAAGCTCACCCCCATAGGTAAGGAGCTCGCACGCCTACCCCTCGATCCACGTCATGGGCGTATGCTCATCGAAGCGAAGAAGGAAAAAGCCCTCGCTGAGATGCTCGTCATCGTTTCCGCGCTGAGCATCATGGACCCACGCGAGCGCCCGAATGAGAAGGCCGCACAGGCCGATCAGGCACACGCCCAGTGGCGCAGCGAGGAGAGCGACTACCTCTCCATCCTTTCCCTCTGGCGCAGTGCTACGGAGTTCCAAGAAGGCCGACGCGGCTGGAAGCGCAACCAGCTCCGCCGCTGGTGCCAGAAGAACTTCATCAGCTACCTTCGCATCATCGAATGGCATAACCTCGTCCACGACCTCGCGAGCACACTAGCGCAGTCACTGCGCTGGCGTATCCCCGCACTCGAAGCTACCGAGAAGCAGGCACTCCCTGCCATGATACACCGCAGTATTCTCGCAGGCGCCCCCCTCCAAGTAGGCATCTACAGGCAAGAAGAAAAGTCATACCGTGGCACGGGTGGACGCGAGTTCGCCATCTTCCCCGGCTCAGGTCTATTCAAGCGCAAGAAACGCCCCGAGTGGATCATGGGCAGCGAGCTCGTCGAGACCACACGTCTCTGGATGCGACGCTGCGCCGTCCTCGACCCCGTCTGGATAGAGCAGATAGCCCCTCAGCTTTGTAAGTACCACGCCTATGACCCCCAGTGGGATGAATCGAGCGGTCAGGTCTACGCGAAGGAGCGTGTGAACTGCAGTGGACTCACCATCATCGACGGCAGACGCATCAGCTACGCACGCGTGAACCCAGCTGCCGCGCGTGAAATCCTCATCCGCGATGCCATCATAGGAAACAAGCTCAAGGACAAGAAAGCCCCCTACCTCAAGCACCTCTTAAAGATGCAAGAAGAGGTAAAGGACATCGAGGCGAAGCTACGTCGCCGCGATCTGCTCTGGTGCAGCGAGAGCGTTTATAGCTTCTTTGACAAGATACTGCCTGCCGACATTTACAGTGAGAAGGCACTACGCCGCTGGCGCGACAAGGAAGAAAAGACGAATAAGAAAATCCTCTTCATCCCGCGCAGTGAATGTGTCTACCCCGGTGAGGACGAAGTGCCCAAGGAATTCTACCCTGACGAAGTCTTCACAGCGCAAGCCCCCGACTCACGCTACTCTGTCTACTACAATCATGACCCCGGTGCACCTGACGATGGCATCACCTTCGGCATCCATATTGATCAGCTGCCAAACTTCCCCGACTGGCTGCTAGGCTGGAACGTCCCCGCCCACCTCCCCCACCGTGCAGAGATCCTCCTACGCCTCATGCCTAAGGATGTACGCCTCTTCATCCAGCCGCTAGCCCAAGCAGCGGAAGACTTCGCCGAGCTCTGGTATGACAAGGCACCCGACCGCCCTATCGAACAAGCACTTGCCGAGTTCATCATGCAGCGCACGGGTGGGGAAAAGCTCTGCCACGCACGCCAATTCGAAGGAGCACCCCAGTTCGCCCAGAAGCTCCTGCCCGAGAACGTTACAAAGATATGGGTCTGCGACGACGCTGGTAAGGAACTCGCCTTCGGTAGCGACATAGATGCCATCAGAGAAAAACTCCAGAGCTACCGCGAGAAACGCTTCGAAAAGCAAGCCGCCCGCGAGCAGAAGAAGCACTTCTCCGACAGCCCCATGACACGCTGGGACTGCGGTGACCTCCCCATACAGATCCCCATTGGAAAATCCATAGGCTACCCCGCTATCTGTGATGAAAGCGACCGTGCCGTGAAGGTGCAGGTCTTCACCGACAAGGAAGAGGCACAGGCTGCCCACAGACGCGGCATCATGCGCCTTGCCCTGCTACGCCACGGCGACTTTGTGAATCACTTCCGCAAGTCACAGAAGCTCCCCATCACCGACATGGAAGAGCGCATGGCACTCAGCACACTGGGAGCAGCTCCGAAGAATAATATACCTGAGCTCATCCACTGTGCCATGGAAGGCGCGATGCACATGGGCAGCCATCCCATCCTCATGGGCGAGTGCGCCATGCCCCGTAGTGCAGAAGAATTCGACCGCGCCTGCCTCCAGCTGCGTGAGAAACTCTTTGATATGCTAAAAGGCCCCCTCGCCCGCACGTGGACTCGCCTCGTGGAGACAGACAAGGCCGTACGCCTCTACGCCCTCACCGCAGGAACAGATCGCTTCGGCAGCAGCATCGCAGAAGAGCTGCTCCGCCAGTGGAGCTGGATCACGCGCCCAGGATTCCTCAGCAGTAGCGGATTTGCAAAGCTAGGCGATCTCGACCGCTACATGCGTGGCATACTCGAGCGTCTGAAACGCATCAAAGAACAGCCAGCCGCCCGCGAGCTCGACCGCATCCAGCAGCTCAACGATGCCATAGGCTACTACTACAGCCTACCGGAGCTCATCGCGAACCGTGAGAAGTCCAGCCCCATCCCACCATCCCTTCTCAGCTATGGCTTCATGATAGAAGAGTTCCGCCTCACCCTCTTCGCCCCCACTCTAGCAATGAAAGGCAGAGCCTCTGTGAAGAAGCTCAGCGACAGCCGACCATTCTAAGAGAGATAAATCTCTGTATAACACCCTTTCCAAAGAACATATAATATATGTCTCTTTTATCATTTGACATCAGACTTACACTGTGTCACTATGATAGAGATGAAAGCTACAGCACTCCTCCTCTGTGGACTTAGCCTCGCGCAGCCACTATTTTCAGAAGAAAGCAGCACACCCGCTGCCCTCACGAATGTCCAATGCACCGTAGAAAGCTACGGCATACCTTTAATACAAGGTGTGGCAACAGGTCGCATGCTCTGCATCAGCATCGAAGGCGCGGCTGAAAACACCCTTTTAAGAAACGATAAGGACCAAGATCATCCCGTCATTCTCCGCCAAGGAGAATATAGCTTCTCTATAGAGAGTGCGAAGCTTGATTGGAATAATGTAACTAAGCGTTACATCGCGATCATTGAGATTCCTGAAGAATGGGCGACGACGCAGCCATACAGCATCGAGCTTCCACTCATCCATGCCCCCGAAGGAAGCGAGACCATCATCACAGCGCTTGAAAAAAATGAAAAAGAGAGCATCATCACGGAAAATTACATCCTCCACTATGGTGAGGGTATACACCACGGGAGCTCCGATCAGATAGACTACATGGTGCGTTACAAAGAGATTAACCCTCTCCTTAAGCTCGAAGTCCTTAAGAAGGGAAAAATCGTAGAAGCTTATTTCTCAAGAAATGACGAGATTTATGGAGAGAGCGAACATTACTCTGAAGAAGAAATCAAAAATCTCCCACTATCAGAAAGTGGCTACTTAAGCATATACTCATCATACGAGGAAGAAGAAGATGATGATGATGCAGAGGAGGAAGATAAGAAAGATAAGGAAGAAAAACCAGAAACAGAAGTAAAAATCACCCTTCTGAAGGGGGCTCCCAGCTGGAAAACAGTATCTATAGAAATCCCAGCCGTCACTGGGACAGAAGCTACTACTAGCAGCACTTCCACTCAGAAAGGACGTCCGACGATCGCAGTCACTGGCGTTTTAGAACGCGCATCATTATCAAGCGAAGAGGTAAACTCTTCATTTGGAAATGACTCAACAGCGCAGTTTAAACTTCTTTTCAGCCTCCAGAATATACGAGAAGGCATCTATGCCCCGACGGAACATAGCAGAGTAGACTTTACTGAGAAATCAGAGGACTACGACTACATCACATCAAAAAGTTTAAGCTATTTCGTCTGGGATCCCCAGACAGGCACCACGAGCTTCTCCACCTCTTACTTTAACGCAAGCAAGAACGCATTGCAGGTCAACCAACGCATTGAGTTGAATTACTGCGCTGATGGATTAGTAAAAGCGCGCGTTGCAAGTGGAGACAAGTCAGGCGTGTGGAAGCACGGACCTTTCGAGCTACCCTACACCCTCACTCGTACACCGAATAGCGTGAATTATAGCTTTAAGTCAGAGAACGATACTACTCCCTACTTCCAGCTACGCTTCCTTGACACCGAGGGGAATGTCCTCTTCGCTGACATAGAAAAGACAGAGATGGATCAGAAGGGAAAAGCGAACTTTGACTGCACGCTGGCAGAAACCGCAGCTAGCGTCGAGTTTTACTACATGCCGACAAAGCCAACGAAGACAAAACTCCAGCTGAAAATCCCTAAGAAGAAGTAATCGTATAGATATATCTATACATCTCCCTCCCTTTTTCCCACCCCCCTCGCTAATCATAGAGATTAGCG
>CAYJLR010000020.1:0-23004 GCA_964370895.1 uncultured Akkermansia sp.
TTGGGCTCTGCCCAAACCCGCCAAGGGCGTCGCCCTTGTATCCCACCAGAGGAGCGAGCCCCTCTGGACTCCCTTCTAGGTGTCATGTTTTTCTGAGGATTCCGCCTGCGTGGTGATCTTCGAGCACAGTCTTCCTTGAGCTCTACCCAAACCCGCCAAGGGCGTCGCCCTTGTATCCCACCAGAGGAGCGAGCCCCTCTGGACTCCCTTCTATTGTAAAGCAAAAGACCCTCATCTGTCAGAGATGAGGGTCTTTGTTTAAGTTTTATGCTTTGCTTTCGCTTTTTACGCATCAGCTTCTTCCGCGCAGGCGAGCGTGTCGCAGCTGCAGCAGAAGTTACGGTCTCCGTATGGGTTGTCAATGCGTGAGCAGAATGGCCAGAACTTATGCAGTCTCTGTCCTTCCGCTGGATAAGCAGCTTCACTGCGCTTGTAAGCATGTGTCCACTCATCGGCTGTAATCACAGACGCAGGGTGCGGTGCGTTCACCAGCACGTTGTCGTCCGCTGGTACTTCACCACTTGCTACTGCTTCCATTTCCGCGTGGATCTTCACCATCGCATCAATGAAGCGGTCGAGCTCCGCCTTGCTTTCAGATTCTGTAGGTTCTACCATGAGCGTGTCCACTACAGGGAAGCTCATTGTAGGCGCATGGAATCCATAGTCCATGAGGCGCTTCGCGATGTCATTCACATTCAGTCCAGCCTTCACAAGCATGGGCTTCGTGTTCAGGATGCATTCGTGTGCCACGAGTCCACGGTGTCCGGAGTACAGGGTGGGGAAGCAGTTTTCCAGCTTCTTCGCGACGTAATTCGCGCTGAGGATGGAGAGCTGTGTCGCGTGACGCAGGCCTTCTGCACCCATCATGGCGATGTACATCCATGTAATGACGTTCAAGGAAGCGGAGCCAAACTCAGCGGAGGAGACTGCGCTGTGTGCCTGTGTTTCGCCTTGGCAGACGTGACCAGGTAAGAATGGTGTGAGGTGGGCTGCACAGCAGATAGGACCGACACCAGGACCGCCACCACCGTGCGGCATGGCAAAGCTCTTGTGCAGGTTCAGGTGGCACACGTCAGCTCCGATGAAGCCGGGGCTGGTGACGCCGCTCTGGCCGTTCATGTTCGCACCATCCATGAAGACTTGTCCACCATTTTCGTGGATGATCTTGCAGAGTTCATCGATTCCGTCTTCATACACACCGTGTGTGGATGGGTAGGTGACCATGATGGCTGCGAGGTCGTCGCGGTGTGCCTCAGCTTGTACCTTGAGGTCTTCCATGTCGATGTTACCACCGGCATCACACTTCACAGGGACGATCTTCCAGCCAGCGATCGCTGCGGATGCTGGGTTCGTGCCATGTGCTGAGTTAGGGATGAGGCAGACGTTACGATGTCCCTGTCCTTGGGAGACTTGGTAGCGGTGGATGGTGAGCAGAGCGGAGTATTCGCCAGCGGCACCGGAGTTCGCCTGAAGGGAGCATGCGTCGAAGCCTGTCACGACAGAGAGCCAGTCTTCAAGAAGCTTAATCATCATGCGCATGCCTTCGCACTGATCTTCTGGTGCGAAGGGGTGGAGTCCACCTACTTCTGGCCATGTGAGCGGGGTCATGATGGTGGCAGAGTTTGCCTTCATCGTGCAGGATCCCAGTGGGATCATCGCTTCGTTAAGTGCGAGGTCACGGCTCTCGAGGCGGCGCATGTAGCGCATCATTTCTGTTTCTGTGTGGAAGCTGCTGAAGCAGCGTTCTTCACAGATAGCGCTGATACGGTCGAAGCTGCTGTCCCATGCTGGGATGGTGACTTCTTCTGTAAGCGTGAGTCCGAAGGCTTCGCAGAGTTCTTCTACGTCGTCGAGACGGCTGGTAGCATCGAAGGAGATGGAGATGGCATCAGCAGAGACGCGGAAGATGTTGTACCCTGCTTCGAGTGCCTTAGAGACGAGTTCATCAGCCTTACCAGGGCAGGAGATGAGGAGTGTGTCGAAGTAGTTCTGCGTGACGAGTGTCATGCTGTCGCTGGCTTCTACGGACTGAGCAAAGAGGGATGTCAGTGCGTGGATGCCCATGGCTTCTTCGCGGAGTCCATCGGGTCCTTGGTACATGGCGTAGAAGGTCGCGATGATGGCGGAGAGCACGGAGGATGTGCAGATGTTTGAGGTCGCTTTTTCGCGACGGATATGCTGCTCGCGTGTCTGGAGAGCAAGGCGATAAGCAGGCTTGCCCTGTGCGTCGATGGAGCGACCTACGAAGCGGCCTGGGAGCTTACGCTTAAGTGCATCTGTGCAGGACATGTAAGCGGCAGCTGGACCACCGTAGCCCATAGGCATGCCGAAGCGCTGTGTCGTACCGACGCAGATGTCCACGCCAAATGCTGCAGGCTCCTTGATGACAGTGAGTGCGAGGAGATCAGCAGCGACGACGCAGAGTGCCTTCACAGCGTGACATTTTTCTACAAATTCGCTGTAGTCGCTGATTTCACCTGTCTTGTCAGGGTACTGGAGGAGTGCACCTGTGAGACCTGGCTCAGAAGCTGGGTCAAAGGTCTTCCAGTCACCGATGATCAGGCGCATGCCTATCGTTTCGCTGCGGGTGCGCAGCACGTCGATGGTCTGAGCGTAGCAGCTATCGGAGATGAAGAAGCAATCACCCTTTGCCTTGTTCGCGCGGCAGAGCATGAGAGATTCCGCAGCGGCTGTACCTTCGTCGAGCATCGATGCATTCGCGATAGGGAGGCCGGTAAGGCTGCAAATCATGGTCTGGAAGTTCATCAGCATCTCAAGGCGACCCTGAGCGATTTCTGGCTGATAAGGTGTGTAAGCTGTGTACCATGATGGGTTTTCCAGTACATTACGCTGGATGACAGGAGGGAGCTCCGTGCCATAGTAACCCTGACCGATGAGGCTGCGTACGGGCTTGTTCGCGGAAAGGATGGTCTTAAGATATTCCAGTGCTTCGTGCTCACCGAGTGCTTCGGGGAGGTCGAGTGGCTCTGGGTGAAGAATGCTCGTAGGTACGATGGCTTCTGTCATCTCATCAAGGGTGCTGAAACCAATTGTGCTCAGCATCTCCTGAACATCTTCTGTGTAAAGACCGATATGACGGTCAAGGAAGGGTGTGCTCATTTGTTAGGTTGATTGTTTGGGTAAAAGTAAAACGACCACGCTCAGGCCGAACGTGGTCGTTGGAAAAAACGTATTATTCACAGAAAGCAGCGTATGCGTCTGCATCCATGAGGGCGTCGAGTTCGCCGAGGTCGCTAAGCTTGATCTTGCAGATCCAGCCTTCGCCATTTGCATCGCTGTTCACGAGGTCTGGGGATGCGTCGAGGGCTTCGTTTACTTCTACGATTTCGCCAGATACTGGGGTGTAGATTTCGGAAGCAGCCTTCACGGACTCAACAGCAGCGATACTGTCGCCAGCAGCGATGGTGTTACCCACTTCTGGGAGGTCGACGTAAACAACTTCACCGAGCTCGGACTGAGCATGATCAGTGATGCCAAGGGTGATCACACCATCAACGAGTGGGCTGATCCATTCGTGCTCGGGTGAATAACGGTATTCTGTAGGGTTAACGCTCATGTGATGAGTTTTCTATTTTTGTTAATTAAGGGGTGGGGTGAATAAAAAAGGAGATTACTTCTTGAGGAATGGCTTCTTCACGATGACGGCAGGGGAGGACTTCCCGCGGACGATGACCTGCAGCTCTGTGCCTATCTTCGAGTGAGCTGCTGGTACGTAGACCAAGCCTATGCCCTTACCGAGTGATGGGGAGAGTACGCCGCTGGTGAGTTCACCTACTGGTGTACCGTCAGGAAGCTGCACTTCGTAGCCGTGGCGTGGGGGTGCGCCCTTGCCTGTGTATTCGATAGCGACAAGTGCGGTAGGACGGCCAGCTTCTTTCTGTGCGCGCAGCACGTCAGCACCGATGAAGTCCTTTGTCAGATCGCAGCACCAGGAGAGACCTGCTTCGAGCGGGGTCTTCTCAGGGGAGAGATCAGAACCATTCAGAGAGTAGCACATCTCTAAGCGCAGGCTGTCGCGAGCACCGAGGCCACAGGGCTTCGCACCGCTGGCGATGACCTTCTCAAGCCAGTATACACCACGCTCTGCAGGGCAGAAGAATTCGTAACCATCTTCGCCAGTGTAACCTGTGCGGCAGACGATGAGTGAGTCTCCATCGCATTCGAACTCCAGCTCACCATTACGACCAGGAAGAGTGATGCCTGGGCAGAGGCGTGAGAAGACTTCAGGAGCGAGAGGTCCTTGGATAGCAAGACCGACGTACGAGTCGCTCTTGTTTGTGAAATTAATAGCTTCAGGCTTGCGGGCTAGCAGCCATGCTTCGTCTTCCTCAATCATGGAAGCATTCACGACGATGAGATAATCGTCTTGGGAGCGGCGGTAGATGATGAGATCATCTATGACGCCACCCTGCTCATTGAGCATGATGGAGTACTGCCCCATTCCGTCCACGAGCTTATTCAAGTTATTCGTGAACATTGTATTCAGCCACTCTGTGGCACCTTCACCTGAGACAAAGAACTGTCCCATGTGAGAAATATCAAACACACCGCATGCTTCACGCACTGCCTTGTGTTCATCCATTATACCCGTGTACTGGACGGGCATATTCCAGCCTGCAAATGGAACCATCTTGGCCCCGAGGCTGACGTGCTTATCGCACAAAGGGGTGCTCTTAACGGATTCGGAACTCATGTGGAAAAGATCTTACTCCTTGATCCGTGCTTCGTCAAGAATTTATCCATAAAAAACACAGCTTCGTGATTTGTTATTGTTCTACAATAGGACTACGTAATTCCTACTATTTTTATGCAACTTCTGACTTATGCATCTCCACATAAAAAAATATAGCCAAGGGCATCTACTTCAGGTAAAATCACCACCATGATAGGCACTCCTAGCAAACGCGGCAAACTCATCATCTTCGAAGGAATCGATGGCACAGGTAAATCCACGCAAGTACAGCTACTTGCGAAGCACTTAAGGAAGGAATGCGGACTCGAAGTAATCAGCAGCTTTGAACCCACGCGTGGCGAATGGGGGATGCGCGTACGCAGTGCCGCCCAAGCTCACAAGCGTCTATCCATGAATGAAGAGATAGATTGCCTCCTGCGCGATAGGCAGGAGCATATAGAAAACTTAATTGAACCAGCTCTCGCCCGTGGCGCATGGGTATTGCTCGATCGCTACTACCCATCAATGATGGCCTATCAGGGAGCGAGTGGAGCTGATATCAGGGAGATACAGCGTATGAATGAGGAGTTCGCCATCATCCCCGACACCGCATTCTTCCTGCACATCAGTCTCGAAGAGTCGCGCCGCCGCATGGAGACGCGCGGGCTAGCTAAGGACGCCTTCGAAGAAGATAGCTTCCAATCACGCGTCGCTGCCATCTACGAGAGCATGGACATGGCGTGGTGGGAGCGCATCGATGCTCATGGCAGCATAGAGGAAGTGCATCATCTCATTCTTCATTCACGAGGCTTGGTGCAGGCTTAAGCTTTTTACTTTGCTACGACAATCCCCGTTCCTGCCCCCTTTTCTTGAGGCTGGAGAGGTTGGGTCTTGAAGTTTGCGTCACGCAATCTCCGAAGCTCGAAGGGTAGATCTTCGTCATTCATTGGGTGCTGGGCTCTCTCTATGGGCTCAAACTTTGGCGCATAGATATCGACATCCGACTTAAGCTCGGGCTCAGCTAAAGTTACAGGAATCGGCGCTACCACTTCAGGCTTAACGTTCACACCCTCCTGTGTCACAGCTAGGTCTTTCTTTCCACTGGACGAAGCAATAAATACCTTCTGCAGATCAAAGCAAATAACGGAAGCTACAGACACCATTAAGAGAATCATCAAGACAACGAATAAGTTATCCGTCATACTTCGTTTCAATTTATTGAGAATACCATTCTTACATCGAGATTTTCTTCTACGAGAAACATCATTCTGATCAGTCACATGCGGCAAAACCGTATTCTGTTTTATAGTTTTCATCGAGTATTTTTATTTTTTTTGGGGGGGGTAAGCAGACACAATCTTATAGGAAACAATGCATAAGGCAAGTATTATTTTTCACTAAAAACTTAATTTCCATGCTATTATTTAATAAGTAGATAATAGCAAAATTCATTTTTTTACAGTGAATAAAAAACGAAATGCTAACATAATAAATAACATATCTCTCCTCATCACACAAAAAAACTGGCCGCCCTAAGGCGACCAGGAAACAAAACAAATGTAGGATGGAAAGGGATAATGAGTATCTCAGGAAACCTGATCAAAACGACCAGAGCTAATAAGACGCATCATCGTCTTAATATGCTTTTCCCAGGGAGAACTACTCTGACAGTAGATAGGACCAATCTGGTCAACTGTGATTCGACCGCGCTGCTTATACTTCGCGAGGATACGCCCAAGGTGCGCTACACATTCTTCCTTGCTTGCGTACTGACGCTGACCTTTTCGTCCCATAATACCAGCAATGTTATTCTTGCGGCGGGAGGCAGAGGAGCGCGCATGGCCTGATTCGTGACGAATGATTGCTTCGAGAAGCACAGGGTCAAGCCCATGCTCTTCCGCGACCTTCTTGATAGTAGGACGCAGTTCTACGACAATAGCTGCCTGCGCATTAAATTGAAACGCGCAAAGAAGGCTTAGAGTGAGTACTAGGAACTTCATGGGACGGGCATTATAATTCGCCTTACCAGAAATGCAAGAATAATCTCACACCATTGTGTCATACTAATTCTGCGTACTCTTACGCAGGCGCAATTGACCGCAGGCGGCATTGATATCGTGCCCCTTCTCATAGCGCATGGTGACAGGCACCCCAGCTTTCACCAGTATATGGCAAAATTCCTTGCAATGCTTCTCAGAAGGACGTACCCAGCTGAGACCTTCTACTATATTATAGGGGATGAGGTTCACCTTCGCCTTGAGATCGCGTGCTATCTTCACAAGCTGGCGCGCATCATCGAAGCTTGCATTCACTTGATCAATGAGGATGTACTCCAGCGTGATCATATGCTTCTGATTCGCGACCCATTCGCGCAGAGCTGGCAGCAGCTCTGTGAGAGGCCACTTACGATTCACAGGCATCACCTCCGAGCGCACGTCATCATTAGCCCCATGCAGGGAGATGGCGAGGCGTATGGGCTTACCAAACTCAGCTAAGCGCTTCAGCCCAGCTACATGTCCCGATGTAGAGATAGTGATGTGTCGTGCTCCGATGAGCAGACCGCGGTGATCCATGATGAGGCGTAGCGACTGCTCGAGATTATCCATATTCGCGAGTGGCTCACCCATTCCCATGAAAACGAGATTATCGACACGCTTTCCTGCCACCTCTTCCGCGAGGAGGATCTGCCCGAGTATCTCATCCGCGCGCAGGTCGCGCTTCAAGCCAAGCAGCCCCGATGCGCAGAACTTACAGCCAAAGGCGCAGCCCACTTGCGAAGAGACGCAGAGTGTGATGCGATCGCTGCGCTTTCCCTCCTTGCCTTCAGCGGCAGGAATAATGACAGATTCGACAAGTTCGCCGTCATGGAGGCGTGAGAGCATCTTCTTCGTACGAGAACTTCCCGTGCTTTCTGACACCTCTACGAGCTCCATATTGCGTAGGCTGTATTCAGAGGCAAGCTGTTCGCGCAGGGCGGGAGCGATGTTTGTCATCTGCTCAAAGCTGGTCACACGCTTCTTCCATATCCACTCCATGATTTGGGTGGCACGGAAAGCACTCTGCCCTATCTGCTTCATCAGATCGGTGAGCTGCTCGTGTGTCAGCGAGAGGAGGCTAGGCTTCAGCGTCGTGGAGCCCGCTCCTTCTGTAGATATTTCATTCATGATAGAATACTCTACATGATAGTATCGACGTAGTCATCCACGTCGAAGGTGACGAGAGCATCCGCAGACTCACCTGTACCGAGGTAGAGGGGGGAGATGTTCAGCTCATCACGCATGGCGACAGCGACACCCCCCTTCCCCGAGCCGTCCATCTTTGTGATGACGACAGCATCGAGAGGAGTAGCCTTATGGAATTCCTTCGCCTGCATGAGAGCATTACCACCTGTTGTCGCATCGACAACTATGTAGCAAGCGTGAGGAGCATTCTCATCTTGTTTCGCGATACTGCGGCGTATCTTCGAGAGCTCTTCCATGAGATTATGGCGCGTATGAAGGCGTCCTGCCGTGTCACAGATAAGATAATCAAAGCCATTATTAATCGCATGCGTGTGTGCTTCGTAGCAGACAGAGGCTGGATCTTGGTTCTCACGTCCTTTGTAGATAGGAACATTGAGGCGCGTAGCCCAGCTTTCGAGCTGCTCGACAGCGGCGGCACGGAAGGTATCAGCAGCGGCAAGTAACACTCGTTTACCCTGCTTTTGCAGCTTGTAGGCGAGTTTCGCACTTGTTGTGGTCTTACCTGTACCATTCACCCCGACCATCATGAGAACGATGGGCTCACCCTCCTTGGGCTCTGGAAGCTGAGGCAGCGGTGCTGGGAAGGCGGAGCGGAGCTCATCCTTGATGAAGTTCGCGATGTCACGAGCATCTTGCTCGTCACGCTCGCGAAGCGTCTCTATCATAGGAATGACACGCTTCGCGCCTATGTCGGCAGAGATGAGATCTGCTTCGAGCTCATCCCAGTCGATTTCTGGCTCACTGATGAACTTATCAATGAGTCGTGTGAAGAAATTAGCCATATTTTTTCTCTAAAAAGTGCTTATTCTGTAGGTTCATCATCGAGCACTATCTGAGGCTGCTCCTGCATTATCTCGAGCGGCTCAAGCTGCTCTACCTCCTCTTCTGGCTCATCCTGAGGCTCAGGAGCTACAGCAGCAGCGGCAAGAACACCGTGAATGAAGGGTGCACTCTTCGAGCCTGAATAGGTATTCGCCAGAGCGGTGGCTTCAGAAATAACGATGGGTAATGGCAGCTGTGCGCCCTTCAGCTCATAGAGCGAAAGATAGAGAATACTACGATCCAGCACGTCGAGACGGTCGAGGGAATAGCGCTTCAGCAGAGGAGAGATGAGTTTATCCCATTCTGCCTGTCTGTCAAGTGCTGGCAATGCCATCTCTTCAACGGCAGGGCGCAGCTCTTCTAAATCAAGGAAGGACTGTACCAATCCACGGAATTCACCTTCAGCGGGCAATGCCTTGATATCAGAGAAGGCCTGTAAGCCCTGCTCGAGGCGACCACGAGTCTTAAGCACAGCTACAAAGGGAAGGAACTCGTCTTCGTAGGCTGGAAAGTCGAGAGTAGCCTGACTGTATTCACCTGCGAAGGCGAAGCAGACCGTGGCTTGCTGCACGATATTGAGAGCTTCATCAAGAAGCTCATCATCGCTGTCGAATCGCTTATCCGTGTGCATCAGCTGCAGGGAGGCGATACTAGCTTCCATTCTCTGAGATGCTGCATAATAGCGCTCCAGAGTCTCACGCAAAGTGATCGTCACCATATCGCCTTCGAGGGCGCGCGTGATGCGTGATACATGTTCGCTGAGGGCATCAAAGCTCTTCACCGAACTACGAGCACTGTGAAGAATAGCCTTCACGAAGGCATTAATATAATGAGAACGCTGCTTCTCCTGCGCGATGCCCCAGAAGAGGTCTCGTGCGATGGATGCCTCACCTGACTGCAGGCTGGCATAGATGAACTGTAGTGCGCTCTGGCGTATTTTGCTGCGTTGTACCATATAGAATAGATTCTATGGATAGGAGGTCAATAAAATTAGCCCAAGTCGCCAAAGGGATCAGACTTCGTCGGGATGATCTCCTTCTCAGCATTAGCATCGACGAGGTCTATCATAGAGATCGCAGCCATACCAGCTTCGCGACCACGATTCAGACTAGCAGCGACGCAGCGAGCGAATGCCTGCTCTTCGTCGTCCAGCAAGAGAACCTCATGAATGACAGGAACCATAGAATCGCAAGCGATGCTCATCAGTTGGTTCGTGATAGCACTACCGATCAAGTCAGCATGCGCGGTGCTACCGCGTAAGATCACCCCCAGAGCAACGACGACAGATGGACGCTCCTCAGAAAGCTCTATCGCGCGCTTCACCATGACTGGCACCTCAAAGGCACCGGGTACACGCACGAGTTCCACTCGCACATCAGGGCAGCCTTCGCTCAATTCAGCAAGGCAATTTTTTACGAGAGCATCGGTAAACTTCTCGTTATATGTAGCAGCTACGACAGTGACTTTCAGCTTACTCGCGCTGATGCGGTTCCTTTGGGGGAGTTCAGTGGACATAATATTCAGTTACGGGTGTCTTTTGACCCGCAAGGAAATAATAGCACCATCACCCAATGAGGTCAAGCCATCATAGAGGAATTGAGAGAATTGGCAGCCCCCTCAGAAGAACACTCACTATTATCACTTGCTTTCCCTTGTATTTCATGCTAATAATCACTCATGCCAGTCCCTCAGAATACTATTGCACTCATCTTCGATTTCGATCACACACTCAGCCCACACTGCATGCAGGAAGACACCATTTTTCCTGAGTACGGAGTCGATGCGGAGCAGTTCTGGGCGAAGTGCAACAGACGCTCATTAGAAGAAGGCTGGGATGGAGAACTCAGCTATCTGAAGGAAATCCTCGACACGCTGCGCCTCGATAATGTGAGTAATGCCTCATTGAAGTCCCTAGCTGATAAGCTGGTATTCTTCCCCGGTGTAGCGGAATTCTTCCAGCAATTCCCTGAACGAGCCCTCACCGACGTACATCGTGCGGCAGGGATCAAGATCGAGTTCTACATCATTTCTAGCGGCATCAAGCCCATCATCGATGGCTCTATCATCAGCCCTTATATGCGAGAGATATTCGCCTGCGAGTTCAGTGAGAAGAATGGCTGCATCGACTTCCCAAAACGCGTCATCTCCCACACGACGAAAACTCAGTTTCTCTTCCGTATCAACAAGGGCATGCTCGAGTACAACGAAGACGTAAACGATCACCTCGACGCCTCACTTCGCCCCATTCCCTTCCAGCATATGATCTACATAGGTGACGGACCTACAGACGTCCCCTGCTTCACCGTCATGCGCCAGCTGGGAGGCTCCAGTATCGCTGTTTACAACCCAAAGGACGACACGCGCCGCAGCTTCCGCAAATGCTACGCACTCAAATCTGTACGAAATCGCGTCGACTTCATCGCCCCAGCAGATTACCGCGAAGGAAGCCACCTCTCCCATATTCTGGAAGAAAAGGTCGGTGGTATGGCGGACAGCATCTTGCATGCGAGACGCATCGCCGTGCAGAGCAATCTTATCTCTGCGCCTAAGCTTACAGATTAAGTGTCTGTGAGATTAAAAAAGATATAAAAAGCTTAATTCACACGTGTCAATTGCGTGAGATAGAGGCTAGGGCGTGCGGTGGCCGTGGACTTCTTCTTGCGCTTCTCAGCACTCACGCGCAACTGCAAGCGGTGTACACCCACGCCAAGGCGGAACAAGCTGATCGCCTGTGCCGGCTTCTGTCCAGCTCCCCATGAGAAGAGACAAGCGTCCTTACCGTCACTCGTGGTCATCTTTGTCGCCCATCCGTAGCTCTCTAAATCGAGAAGAAAGCCATACACGCCATCTTTCTCTACCGCGAGATTAAAGTAGGCGCGAAAGCCACCATTCTCATCATGCTCCAGCTCGAGCTTCTGCTTATTAGGGGTAGGCACGCCAGTGGCGAGCTTGAGTTTTTCATCAGGCTTCAAGAAAGAGCGCAGCTTGTTCACCTTTCTCTTCTCTTGTAAGAAAACGGAAACAGCCACCCCTACGCTCACGATAGCACCGACGATGAGATAGGACTGCACAATCTTCGTCCCCACTCCCTCCGCGGAGAAAATAAGCGTCGCCCCCATAGCACCCGCCACAGCAGCAGTCAAAAGCAAACCTACGCGAAAACCAAAGAGCATCCCAGGGAAGAGGAAAAACAGGAGCATCCCTCGTACCCCTTCCTTATTGAAAGGCAGAGCGCGTGCAAGACGACGGCGTAGTGCGCCCTCAGTCAGGCGCATCAGATCAGACTGCGAAGTGGTGGAATCTATATTCACGGGGGAACAATAACACAGAAACAAGCTGCATACAAGCGCAAAGCCCACTAGGACGGGGTCTCAGCTTGGCTCTCTGCCTTCTTCACATAGGAAGCCCAGATGTAGCGTGTGAAGATGACCTTAATAGCGGCTGTCAGCGGCACTGCAATAAGGGCTCCGACTATACCTCCGAAGACCATCCCCCAAAAGAGCACGGAGAACATGATCGTCAAGTCATGCATACCGACCTGATTCCCCAGAATGCGCGGCTGGATCACCCAACCATCAAACTGACTCACCGCCACAAAGATAAGAGCCACGGCCAGCACATAGGTGGGATCACCCCACGTGAACCAAGCAATGAGCATCGCGGGCACACTGGTGAGAATCATCCCGATATAAGGGATAATACCGAGCAGTGCTGCGGCCACACCTATAGTCACCGCGTAAGGGAGACCGAGGATGAGCAGTGCGACACAGAGCATCGCGCCATCGATAACACTCACGAGCATCTGACCTCGTACGAAGGCGATCACATAGCCATTAATCTGCTGTAGAGTCTCGACTAGTTCGTGACGGAAGAAGGAGCGACGTAGCGGAATAATGCTATGCCAACTCTTACTGATACGCTCACTTTCCAGAAGGAAGTAAAAGAGGAAAACAGGAGCAAGCACGAAACCTACGGCAAAGCTCAAGGCGCCAGTGATAGCCCGTGTTCCTGCTGTCAGATAGCCCCACGCCTTCTCTACCATAAAATTACTGTGGTAGTTTAGCAGGGAAAGAAGCTTATTCTTATAATCATCTTCTGGGATAGCCTGCAGCTCCGAAACGACCTTCTCATCCTTGCGCTGCATACTTTCCTTCAGAGCCTTATCATAGATCATATTCACCGTACTCTGGACGAGCGGTTTCTTGAGTAGATCTTCACCAGTCGCAATAGCGCTCTGGTAGATAGCATCGCGGTTTTCCACCAGCTCGCCCGTCTGCTGGACGAGCGGAGGGATGATGGTCGCGAACAAGGAAGCGACGGCTACGACAGCTCCGAAGAGAACGATAAGAACAGCATACAGACGATCCTTCACCTTCTTCTGCACGATCTTAACCAGCGGGAAAAGGAGATAGGCGAGAATACCTGCGACAATCACAGGTAAGAGAACTGCTTCAAGCTGAATGAAAAGGAAACCCAGCCCAAAAACGAGGGCGCAGACGAGAGCTACGATCACTAAGATAGCTAAGCCACTCAATGCCGCCCAGCATACCTGACGCTGGAATAGCGTGGGAGTCTCTTTCTTATTAACTTGATCGTCACTCATAGCCTCTTGACTTTGTAAAATTAAGGAGTTTCAGCCACTTCAGCAGGTTCTGTTACTTCGGCAGGCTTCGGTGCAGCGGGCGCTTCGGGGCACTTTTCCAGCTCCTTGATCGCTTCATGATCGCCTTGCTGAGCGAGGGAGGAGAAGAGCGCACGCGCTTTTTCCACATCCTTACGTAAACCATAGCCATAGCGGTAGAGCATCGCGAGATTGTAGCGTCCCCATACTGAGTTCGCAGCTGCGAGCTGGTGTGCATTATCGAGTATAGCCTTTGCCTCTTCGGCACTGAGACCTATCTCTTCGATGGCCGTCTTATACTCGCCGCCGAAGCGCACGAGTGCAGGCGCGTAGCCAAGCTGAGCGGCTTTGAGATAAGCGTTCGCAGACTTGTCAATATCCTGAGGAAGCCCCTGACCTAATTCAAAGCAGATGGCAAGCTGGTAGAAGGCGCGTCCATTTCCAGAATCCTCACGTGCAGCCTGAGCGAAGTAGATGGCGGCATCGTCGAGCTCTCCCATATTATCCATGATCAGCCCCTTGAGCAGAGCCTGCTCAGAGCTAGGAAGCGTCGAGTCGATACTCTTGAAATGATCAGGTGTTTTAACTTCTGGTTTAGCGACTTCTTCGCCTGTACCTTTACCACCTTCGACGATCTCTACGGGTTTTGGTCTTTCTTTAAGCCCGTTCTTGTAGAGGAACTCTTCAGCGTACTTCAAAGAATCCCAGTTAGGTATATCTTTCCAGTCTGCGGCATCACCATTATTATTCGGCAGCTCAGTAGAGCCTAGAGCTGTTTCTTCAGGAGCAGGGAGCAGGGTGTAGCCTACATAGACCAGCTTCGTATCGAGATCCATGCGCAGCGTCATCACCAAGCGGAGTCCATTAAAATCATAGATATGCATGGGGTAGCGCTCACCCTGATGCAGCTCAGGAGCAGCGTGATACTTAGGCGTATTCTCAGAAGTATCTGCATTGATACCATAGGCCTTCTTGACGGCATTTGTCACGTAGAGGTAGAATGACTTCACCTCTGCATCGAACATGTCGACGGGTATACCCTCCTGACCATCGACATGGATAGCGACGAGCTTCTTCCCATTATTCGCGAAATCGAAACTCACGACCCAGTCCTGATGTGCCACGCGCGCGGTCATCCTGTGTGAGCTCTCCAGCTTACTCGCTTGGGGAGCGTCGGCTATCGCTGTCAGATCTGAAGAGTCGGCTAGTTTTTTCGTCACTTCTGCGCGCGAATCACCGAAGTCAACGCCGCCGATTAAGGCCGCGAAGCTAGGGCTGAGGCTAAGAAGCATTGCTAAGATAGGTGATTTCATAAAGAGAATGGTGTAAAAGTGAGGTGGGATTAGTACCACGTTAAGCCCGCGGCTTTGCGGACGCGCTCGAGCACGACATTCGCCGTGACGCGTGCGCGTGCTGCACCTTCGCGGAGGACAGCCTCCACGTAGCCAGCATCTGCGATTAACTCCTCGCGACGCTCGCGTGCTGCGCGGAAGAATTCCCAATAGGCTTCAAATAGCTCCTTCTTGAACTGACCATAGCCTATGCCGCCAGCTTCGAAATCGCGAATCATACGTGCGTACTCGTCTGCTGTAGCAAAGAGCTTGAAAAGCGACAGGATAATGGAGCCTTCGGTAGGCTTAGGATCTTCCAAAGGCGTAGCATCGGTGACCACCTTGCGGTTGATCAGTTTGCGCATCGCCTTCTCTTCACCGAAGATAGGAAGGGTGTTCCCATAGCTCTTGCTCATCTTCTGACCATCGAGACCGGGAACAACTGCTGTAACCTCACTGATGATAGGGTCTGGGAGCTTGAGGATGTCGTCACCGAAGCGCTCATTCACCTTTACCGCGAGGTCACGCGTGACTTCGAGGTGCTGCTTCTGATCCTTCCCTACAGGAACGGCATCAGCATCATAGAGAAGAATGTCAGCAGCCATGAGTGCAGGGTAAGCGAAAAGGGCATGCGATGCAGCGAAGCCCTTCGCGACCTTGTCCTTATAGGAGTGGCAGCGTTCGAGTAAGCCCATAGGGCAAAGTGTGCTCAGAATCCACGCAAGCTCGTTTACTTCAGGGACAGCGGATTGCACGAAGAAGACAGATTTCTTCGGGTCGAGTCCACAGGCGAGCAGGTCAAGCGCGAGGCTATGTGTATTCTCATAGAGCTGCTGCGCCGTTTCCATGGTGGTCATGGCGTGGTAGTTCGCGACGAAGTAATAGCCCTCCCCCTGTTCTTGGAGTTCGACTGCTGGCTGGATAGCCCCAAAATAATTACCGATGTGGAGTTGCCCACTGGGCTGTAAACCTGTTAAAAAGCGCATAGGATAAATCTAAAAAATTAAGCTAGGAAATTATAATAAAAATGCTTGTCTAAGGCAAGCGATATCACTGTCTATCATTGAGCACGCGCTTGAGATACTGCTCAAGGCTCGTGGCAGAGTAGTTACCCTCTATGCTTCGCAGCCGCACACCTTCCGTGTAAAGATAGGTCACAGGAACTTGCTTAATACCGAATTCTTCAGCAAGCTCTACATACTTATCAGGATCGACAACAACGACTTGCAACTCACCTTGAGCTTTTTCTGACAGGAGCTTGAGGGAGTTCATCATCGATTTGGAATGGGGGCACCACTCCGTCGCGAAGCAGAGAAGAAGCGCGCGACCCGAGACGCCCGTGAGCTGTTTAATATTCCCACCCGTGTACTGGCTGTATGGGATGAAAGCATATTCCTCCTGAGGGAGTGACGGTGCGACGTAGTCCTCCTTGATAAGGGATTCTAGGTCTATCTGATCAGGATTAGGGGGAGGTTTCGTCTCCGAGGTAAAGCGAGCGCGACGCACTTTCTCCTCTTCATCACTCTCTCCGCAAGAGCTGACTAAAAGCAGCGGGCTAGCACAGAGAGCACTCAGGAATAATGTTTTTAATCGAAACATGTTCAGTATAACTTAGAAAAGCATCAGCCAGCTTGATGCCAGCTCTGCTGGCGCGGTGATGGGCGAAACTTCACCACACGCTGCGCACTCACAGTGCAGAGCTCACCGGTCTGAGGATGACGCACGGCGCGTTCTGCCTGCTCATACACACGGAAGCTACCGAAGCCCGCGATCTTCACCTCACCATCACGCTGTAATCCCTCACGGATAGCAGCTATAACAGCAGTAAGCGCGAACTCGGCAGCACCAGCTGTCGCAGTCCCACCTAGAGCTTCACGCACTTCTTCGATGATTTGCTGACGCTTCATAGGTGGGAACAAAAGGAAGGGGGGGAATTAATCGCGGCTACGGCCAAGAATCATCATCGCGTAGTACGCGAGCATTGCGAGCGAGGAAAGAGCGGCGACCACATAGGTCATAGCCGCCCAGCGCAGTGCGGTACTAGCATCGTTCTGCATATTGCGATTCAAAGCACCTGTGTGATCAAGCCACTGCAGGGCACGACGTGATGCGTCGAACTCAACAGGAAGCGTAATAAAGGCAAAGAGTGTCGTCGTCGCAAATAGGGCTAAGCCTACCCAAGCCACGGTCGGGCTAGATCCAGCCATCATTAAGAAGAGACCTATCATCAGCACGATAGAACCGAGGTTTGAGCCTATACCCACCATGGGAACAAGCTTCGATCGCAGCTGCAGCCACGCGTAACCCTTCGCATGCTGAATAGCGTGTCCGCATTCATGGGCTGCGACTGCCATGGCGGCGACGCTAGACTCATTATAGACCATCTCACTGAGATTCACCGTGCGGTCAAGAGGATTATAGTGGTCAGTCAGTCGACCTGGTGTACTGATGATCTTTACATCTGTGATGCCGTTCTCGGCAAGCATTCTTTGGGCTGCCTGAGCACCTGTCATCGGGGCTTGCTGCTGAGCGAAGCGCTCCATATTACTCTTCATACGCCACTGCACAAAGTAGCTGAGAATCATGAAGAATATAATGATGGCGAAACCGCCCATATTCGAGTATCCCATACCGTGCGTAGCGCTATAACCAGAAGATTCTAGCTGCGGTGCTGCTTGGGCAAGAACAGTTAAGAAGGAAGTAGTTATTTCCATAGAAAACATCATATCACAGCGAGTCAGATCTGGCAATCTTCTTTTCTGGCATGGTGATCGTATGCACCATGTATAAACGATTTATCACGACAATCCCGATCGCAGCTTATCCGCTCCAGCCCTTCGCAAGGGGCTAGCCTTCAGAGCAGTGGTCAGAGCTACGTCATCCATATCTCGCAGCTCCTCCAGAGAAAGATGACGCAGGCGCGAGGACATACGGAAGCGCGCATCACAGCGCAGCCCAGAGCGATGGCGTGACGCATTCCATGGGCAGACCTCTTGACAAGCATCACAGCCAAAGAGCCATTCGCCTTCGACTCGTGCCCGAACTACGTTGTCAGGCAGAGCCTCCTTCGCCTCTATCGTCCAGTAGGAAAGGCAGCGACGCGCATCGCAGACCTTCCCATCGAGCGCCCCAGTCGGGCAGGCATCCAGACATCGACGGCAATTCCCGCAGCGTGACTTCGCTGGCTGGTCTTTAGGAAGATCCAGTGTGGTAAGAATACTGGCAAGAACCGCATAAGATCCGCGTTTCTCATGAATAATCATACCATTTTTACCTATCCATCCTAGACCTGCTTGCTGGGCAAAGAAGCGCTCACTGACAGGACCAGAATCAGAGAAGCATCGCTGCACTCCACCATAGATTTGCATACATTCATCGAGATCGGCTAGTTTTGATTTAAGCACAAGGTGATAATCTTCCCCCTGCGCATAGCGGGCGACTCGCCCAGTCTGAACCCTGTCATTGTGGCTGGCGTATTCATAGCGCATCATGATAATAGAGCGCACCCCCGGAAGAACGAGTTCGGGATTCATCCTCGCCTCGACATGCCGCTCCATCCAGCGCATCTCGGCGTGAGCACCACTCTCCACCCAGTGGCGGAGCGTCTCACCTTGGTCGAGGTATGGCGAGCAAACGCCTATAGCAGAGAACCCCAGCTCCGCAGCGACTAGCGCCACAGCGTCGCGTATAGTCTGAGGGCTTGCTTCTATTTTATTCATTAATAAAGGGGATGTACTCTGCGACATGCTCCAGCGCATTCTTAAAGCGCGTGGCATAGCTCATGCGCTCTCCTCCCTCCTCAGTGCTACCGAGATTTTGTAGGAGACGCTGCATATTCACGGCGGAGGATTTATCTCCGAGCGATGCTGCCAAGCGGAAGAAGCGAAGAGCCTGCTGCTCATCCTTTTCCACACCTATACCGCGCTCCAGCAGGATGCCGAGATTATTCATCGCTCGCGCGTCGTTATAGCGAGCGCCTTGGGCATAATACTTTACCGCGAGCGGATAGTTCGGCTTGCTGAGCCCTAAACCCGATTGGCAAATATAACCGAGATAGAAGAAGACATTCTCAGTTTCAGGGGCATCAATGGAGAGCTGTTTTAATAGTTTTATAGCAGCCAGAGGATCGCGCTGACAGCCTACACCTTTCATATAATAGCGTGCGAGCTCTGCTCGAGCTTCATGAGAGCCTCGTTCTGAGGCGCGGGTCAGCCACTGGAAGGCTTCTTTTTTCGACGCATCATCATGATCGCGTTCTAGGTAACGCACAAGACGCATCATGGCATCGAGCTGTGCGGCTAACTGCCCCTCCGAGGCTGTATCAGAGAGACGTTCATCCGCCATCTTCTTCGCATAGGAGCGAGCCTTATCAGGCATGGCTTCCAGCCCCTTAAACTTCCCCTCCCATACATCAAGCAGTAGGAGACGGGCGGGAATGAAGCCAGCTTCTGCCGATTTTTCCAGCAGAGAAGGGACAGCGGAGACATCCGTCACAGACTTATGCTCCAGAAGGGTGCGTGCGAGCACATACTGCTCTTCCGCGACAATCATGCGCTCTGCATTGATGATATCCTCTTTCGCTTCCTCATCGACATAGAAGTACAGATCTGACGACTGAATCGTGGCAGCATGTAGCGATGCCATACCGCAGAAACAGCAAAGCGACAGCAGGGGCACAGCGCGAGAACAACGCACAATGGTGGACATCAAGGTGAGCACACATGAGTTATAACAGATGAAATGCCGCCTGTCCATGCAATTATACACCCTCTCGCGCGAACAAAAAACTTGACATCATAGAGGCTAGCTCTAAAATACTCACGAATATGAACAAAGAAGCCATCATTCCCCTGCTTAAAGCGGACGCGCGTCTCAACGATGCGCAACTTGCAACCTCACTCGGAGTCACTGAAGCTGAAGTCTGCCAAGCGCGAGCGGAGCTCGAACAGGAGGGACGTATCCGTGGCTATCAAGTCATCATCAATGATGATGAAGATGAAGGGCATGTCTACGCCTTCATCGAGGTACGCTGCACTCCTCAGCGTGGCGATGGTTTCAACAGACTCGCACGTCGCATCTCCCGCTTCGATGAAGTGCGTAGCTGCTACCTCATTTCTGGCGGCTATGACTTACTCGTACTTATGGAGTCGAACACCCTCCCCGCTGTCGGACGATTCGTCAGCGAGAAGCTATCCAACATCGACGGAGTCCTCTCTACAGCGACACATTTCCGCTTGAAGACTTACAAGAAAGATGACGTCCTCTTTGAAGATGACATCCCACACGAACGCCTCATCGTTTCCCCCTAACAAATAACCATGAATTGGGAAAACAAACTCAGTCGTAAAGTAAGCGATCTCCCCGGCTCGGGCATTCGCGCGTTCTTTGACCTCGTGATCGGTAGCAAGGACATCATCTCCCTCGGTGTAGGTGAGCCTGACTTCGTCACACCATGGCATATCCGCGAAGCGAGCATTATTTCACTGGAAAAGGGACAGACCACCTACACGAGTAATCTCGGTCTGGAGACGCTGCGCGACAGCATCGCGAAGTACGTATCAGGATTCTTCCACGTCGACTATGATCCACGTAAGGAAATCTTACCTACAGTAGGTGTAAGTGAGGCTATCGACCTCGCCCTGCGCGCTATTCTCAACCCTGGTGACGAGGTGATCTATCATGAGCCCTGCTATGTGAGCTACAGCCCTAGCATACTCCTCGCTGATGGCATCCCTTGCCCCATCCAGACAGGCATAGAAGACCTCTTCGCGCTGAACCCAGATAAACTGGAAGAAGCAATCACGGATAAATCCAAGGTACTCATGCTGAACTTCCCGACGAACCCCACTGGCTCGATCGCCCCATATGACACGCTCAAGAAGATCAGCGAGATCTGCGTGAAGCATGACCTCATCGTCATGACGGATGAGATCTATTCTGAGCTACGCTACGATGGTGAAGAGCACACAAGCATCGCCGCCTTCCCTGGTATGAAGGAGCGTACAGTTCTACTACATGGCTTCTCCAAGGCATTCGCCATGACTGGCTTCCGCCTAGGCTATGTCTGTGCACCAGCTCCACTCATCGACCAGATGTGCAAGATTCATTCCTACACGATGATATGCCCGACTATCACCTCGCAGCAGGCGGGTATAGAAGCTCTCGAGCGCGGCACCCCAGCCATGCTTGAGATGCGCGACAGCTATCATGAGCGCCGCGACTACCTCGTGGCTCGATTCAATGAGATGGGCATGGATTGTCACCTCCCCGGTGGCGCATTCTACACCTTCCCTAGCATCAAGCGATTTGGACTTAGCTCCGCTGACTTCGCCCTTCGACTCTTACAGGAAGGCAAGGTAGCCGCTGTACCCGGTACCGCCTTCGGCGTCTCGGGTGAGGGCTACTTACGCTGCTGCTATGCCACAAGCATGGCCCAATTACAGCTAGCATGCGACCAGATGGAACGCTTCTGCGAGAAGCTTCTAAAGGAACAAGCTTAAGCCTCTCGCCGCTCTGGTCATCACGCCTTTCTCATGAAGACGATAAATAGCAGCATGCGCGACGATAGTATCCTCTATCGTAGCTATGCCATGCCCTTCATCATCTTCATGCTGCTCACGCTGATATTCCCAGCGGCTGATGCCCTTTTCACATGGGATCACCCTGAAGCAGCGTGGTGGCAGCGCGCCCCTGAGATGTTCGTCTACCCACTACAGACCATCATCTGTGGTGGCTACCTCTGGTGGACACGACGAGGCGCGGAGTGGGACTGGGCGTGGAAGCCCTGCCTTCTTGGTGCAGCCCTCGGTGCGGTAGGTATAGGTCTATGGCTCATTCCTTACTTCACTGGCTGGGCTGAAACGAGTGAGGGCTTCGACCCCGCGCGTATCTTCGGCGAGGGCAGCACGATGTTCTACCTCCAGTACATTCTGCGCTTCCTGCGAGCCGTGGTGATTGTCGCGCTAGTCGAGGAGTTTTTCTGGCGTGGCTTCCTCATGAGATGGGTAATAGATAGGGATAATCCGCAATCCGTCCCACTGGGAACAGCCTCTTGGAAGGCTTACTTCGTCACCACATTAGGCTTCATGCTTATCCACCAGCCACAGGATTATGTAGGTGCCTTCTTATTTGGCACTATCGCCTATTTCCTCACTGTCAAAACTAAGCGACTCACAGCACTCGTCGTCTACCACGCGGTCGCAAATCTCATCATGGGTATCTGCGCGGTCACTCTTGACATGTCAGGTCTGTGGTAATCCCTAGCCATATTCACTTCTATGCAATCCTTCATTCTCGGAGCAGGTCATGGCACTCGCATGGCGCCCCTCAGCCTCATCGTCCCGAAGCCATTAACTCCTGTCTTCCAAAAGCCACTCGTCCACCACATCCTTGACCGTCACCATGCGGCAGGAGTACGCCACTTTTATATCAACATCTCGCAGCTCGACTATCTCTGGGAGAAGGCCTTCCCCAAGGAAACATACCTGAACTGCCCTGTACACCTCAGCTACGAAGAGTCCCCCCTAGATTCAGGCGGTGGTCTGAAGAAAATCCTCCCTCACATCGATAGGGAGAATCCACTCGTCGTTCAGAACGGCGATATCCTCACCGACATCCCCATCGACGAGCTACTCTCTATTCATAAAAAGCGCGGTCACAAGCTTACCCTTGCTCTGCGCAGCGTCGATGGCAAGAAGAATGTAGGCTTCGACCCAGAATCAGGGCTCATCACAGACATACGTCACGCGCTGGGTGTGGATACAGGCAGCTACCAATTCACAGGTGTTTACATCATAGATCCGAGTGTCGAAGAGCTCTTCCCCGATGAAGAACTCTTCTCCATCGTCCCTATCTGGATAGAGCTCATCAAGCGAGGCGAAGCAGGTGGGGCTGTCTTCGACTGGTGTAACTGGCATGAGATAGGAAGCCCTCGCCAGTACCTTGACGCGCTCATGGAACTCCCCTCCTCTCAGCGCATCTCTTCCTCGGCGACTATATCCGCCCTCGCTGACCTCTGTGAAGACTGTGTAGTCGGCGCAGACGCAAGCATTCCAGCAGATACGGAGATGACAAATTGCATCGTCTGGCCGCGCACAAAAGTAGAGCAAGGTAGCTACAGCAACTGCATCCTCACACCACGCATCAAGGTCGATATAGAGGACTGATGAAGAATCGCAGAGATTATCGACGCTCATTGCTTGACCATCATGAGCGTTTCTGCTATTCTTAGATCAGAAAACACAGGGTATCTTCCCCTGAGCTGAACTCATGAACAAGCAGCTTCATATTTACGAT
>CAYJLR010000021.1:0-2098 GCA_964370895.1 uncultured Akkermansia sp.
TTGATCCTCCTAGCTTCACCCGCAATAAAAAGAGCCTGAATGGCGCTATGCGTGGGTATAAGGAAATCCATCTGCGCGCGATGCAGATGCTTCCTCTCGGCGGTATTCTCTCGACATTCTGCTGCTCCCACCACGCGAGCACAGCTATCTTCAAACAGAGCGTCGGCGAAGCGGCTGTAGACGGGCGCAGCACGCTCCGTCTCATCGAAACTCACGGTCAGGCTCCTGACCATCCAGTACTGCTGAATCTCCCAGAAACAGAGTACCTGAAGGGCTTCACCTTCGAGACTGTCCCTGGACGCTAATTCCTAGTTTCAGTTCCATTATTTTCAGCCCTGCTGCCTAAATAGGTAGCAGGGCTTTTTACTATATTGCGCTATCAGTACTGTCTATACCTTGAGTTTCATTTTATGTTACACTCTTGTTACACTAACAAAAACGACTAGAGTTTAATGCATAAGAGACATCTCTTTATATTAAATTAAAAAAAATCCAATCTACTCTTGACAGTCTAAAAAAAAAATATATACTGTCGTTGCCCTACTATTCCTACTGGAATAGTAGGAATATAAAACCCTATAAATCACATTTGGCAATTATGCAAATCCCCTTTAGAAGGAGACGCTCACACCCTAGCGTCTTCACATTAATTAGCGCGCTTATCGTCAGCTCAACTACTGCGCAAGCAGCGCCTTCACAGCTTGCTCCTGTCATAGGTCAAGAAATTATAAGCAACCAGTCGAACTCCCTCTCCGGCAACCTCCTTTTCCCCAATGGCGACTACGCTGATAAGTACTTCATTGGTCTCGGCATCATGGGTGATATCAACGTCGCAGGAGACGGAACCTTACTCGAAGCATCTCAAGAAATTATCGTGGAGAACTTGGGCGCCAATAGTGGAGCTATCGGCCTCACCATTGGTCAAGCAACAGTAGGTAAGATCGAGGGATCTATATCTGTCACAGGAGCATACGCCGCTCATGGTCTGCGATTAACAGGCGAAGACTATATCGAGACAGGCAAAGGACAAGGCGCTTACATTACAGAAGTGAGTGGTGACATATCTGTCACGACGACGAGAGGATCGGCTGTAGGTATCGATGTCGCCAATGGACGCATCGACAGCATTGTAAATGCTTCTATAACTCTTGATGCGACACTTCCAGCTACACGTGAAGTTCCCGAAGACAACGAGGCTATCCTTCTCAATCGTAGCTCAAGTATAGGTACGATTAAGGACACGCTCATCACAGCTACAGTAAGCTCAGACCACAACAGCGCAGCACTCAATGGCGTGAGCATTGAAGATGATGCTACTATTGGTAAGATAGAGAACCTTACTATCGTAGCAACGAATAACAGTAAAAGTGCATCAGCTGTAGGTATCAGTATAGACACAACAGGCTCTGTTGGTCTCACGGGCGGGCTCAATGCCAACATGACCATCAATGTGTATGAAGGTCTTGCTGCGTTCATCACCACTACGAATCCTAACTCTGTTGGAACTATTTCTGGCAACTACACAATGAATGTTAATAACGTTCAGGGCGGTGCATCGCTCACTAGCTACAGTGTAGGCTACCTCCTTGGTGAGTCTTTAAGTAGCACCACAAACAGTCTGGGATTCTCCTCAAACGTAGCTGGTCAGTCGAACTCTGCAGGTCTTAAAGTAGACTGGAGTAATACCACCATGAATATTAATCGAGGCTATGGTTACTCCACAGGCGTCGTTGTCGTCGGGCATCAAACAGAGCTAGAGAAAACTGTCTTTGGGCCAAAAAGCGAGATCAATACTACAATTATAGAAGGTATCGCAGTGGCCACTTGGATGACTGGTATGGATTTCAGTGAAGGAGCACTGCTCGGGAATCTCTCAGCTACAGCACAAGCAGGTTCAGCCTTCGGTTTGGCTGGTACAGCTACCGATCTTGTGCTCAGCTGGGTAGTCGATCAGAGCTATAACGCTTCCGCTTTTGGTGACATTTCAGGTAATATCTCAGCTACAGTAGAGCAAGAAATAAGTGGCACAAAGGTCGTAGGGGTTCAGCTAGGCAATATTTTCTCTGCTAATGGTACACTTCAGGTAATCGACTCCAAG
>CAYJLR010000021.1:2198-22698 GCA_964370895.1 uncultured Akkermansia sp.
GCAGGTATGGGTGCCAGCAGCTCTGGTACAGAGTCGCTCCAGTTCGAGAAAGGTAACTTCCAGGTGACATCTGAAGCATGGAATGCCCAGAAAGGCATCACCGTAGGTTCTTCAGTGAGCTCTTCTGTAGGAGCTCTCTACGACACAGCTAGTGTTACGCTTCACGACATAGAAGCCACTGTGGGCGAAACGACGACATTTAATAGCAACAGTCTCTCATTCTATGCGAATAGCATGTCTGACTCATCGCTGATCAAGACCATGGAAGGTGTATCTCTGGATCTCGAAGGTCTCACTACGGTAAACATCTACCTCTCAGGAGATGATACCATGTACGGACCGCTCTACTTCTTGGATGCTAGACTCGCCGATTTCTTCGATGCTGATAATACAGGCATCACGTACAATCTCTACTTCGACGGTATCGAGTACGAGCAGAGCGATACTCTGAAAATCGTTCACGACTCCACGGGGATTTACCTGAGCTCTAACGTCACCATCCCTGAGCCTAGTACAGCTACACTTAGCTTGCTTGCACTGGCATGGCTACTCAGTCGCCGCCGACGCAAGAGATTAAAAAAGCAGCAGGATTAATAAGCTATAATTAGCATCTTTCTATCACACCGCTACCTATTCAGGTAGCGGTGTTTTTATTATTTTGTATTACTAAGAGAACACTTCGGTTATCATAATAGAGCTTGTTACACTTTTGTTACACTTCTCCTATGCATTGTAAATAAAAGCTCAGCATTTTAGTCTATGATAATATTATAAAAATTCTAATCTGGCGCTTGACAGGAAAAAATAAATAGATATACTCTGCGCACTTCAATTCCTATCGGGAAAGAAGGAATAACAACATTTTAAAACTATTCCAATTATCATGTTAATACCAATTAGAAAAAAACGACGCCACCAGAGTATCTTCGCTCTGTTAAGTGCGATCGCGATCAGCAACACAGCAGCGCAAGCAGCGCCATCTGTACTCAACCCACAAGTGGGACAAGAGATTACAGTCAGTCAAGCAGACTCACTCTCTGGTTACCTCACCTTCCCTAATGCGGATTACTCAGATGAATACTTCATCGGTATAGGCATCTTTGGTGACATCGATGTAGCAAATGGCGAAAGTGGTATCTTACTCGATGAGAGTCAGACAATCATCGCGAACAATATGGCTGCCAACTCAGGTGCCATAGGCCTCGCTATCGCCGGCGCAACTGTAGGCGGAATTAAAGGTACGATTACATCGTCGGCAGTGTCAGCGGCACATGGCTTACGTATAACTGGTTCAGACTATTTCGGCAATAACAGCGGTCGAGCCGACGTATCTTATGTAAGTGGCAGTATATCAGCCACGACGACAGCAGGTTCAGCCATCGGCATAGACCTAGCTAATGGGCACATAGGAACAATCGAAAACACTTCGATCACCATCGACGCTACATTACCATCTACTCGCGAAGTCCCACAGGATAACGAAGGTATTCTACTGGCTGATCAATCGAGCATCGGCTTGATCAAGAACACGACCATTACGGCTACTCTGAATGCTAACAATAACAGCGCCTCTCTCTTAGGAATCAGCATTGAAGATAATTCTAGCATCGGTCAGATAGAAAACCTCACCATAGTCGCGACAAACAATAGCACCAGCGCGTCTGTAGTCGGTATCAATCACAACTCCACAGGATCAGTGGGGCTCTCGAATGGCATTAATACTCATATGACAATCAACGCTGTCGATGGTCTAGCCTCATTTATCACGACAAGAGATCCATCCCTGCTCGGTACCATCTCTGGTTACTACGAAATGAATGCTCTTAACACAAAAATGGGTATCTCTCAAGATACTTACAGTGTAGGCTATCTCTTAGGTGACACCGTGCGCATGACCTACAGCAGCTTAGGCTTCTCAGCGGCTAATGAGACAGGCTACGCGAACTCAGCTGGCATCAATGTAAACTGGAACGACACGACTATGGTCATTAATCGTAATTACGGTTACTCCACGGGTGTAGTTATCATGGGACATCAAAATGGTCTTGAAAAAACCGTCCTCGGCGCTGGCAGTAAGATTAGTACGACAGTAAAAGAAGGTCTAGCGATAGCGGCATGGATATGTGGTATGGATCTAAGTGAAGGCGCTCTGCTGGGGGATCTTTCTGCAACTGCAGAAACAGGTCTAGCCTTCGGTTTAGCTGGTACTGCTACTGATCTCGTTGATAATATGATTGTCAACCAGAACTACGGCAATACAAGCTTTGGGCACATTTCGGGTAATATTTCTGCGACTGTAGAGAATGAAACCGATGGCACAAAGTCAGTAGGCGTTCAACTGGGTAATGTCTTCATACAAGACGGGAAACTCCATACCATTGATACAGAAATGACAGGTTTCTTCACTGGAAATATTAGTGCGAAGCTTAACAACTCAATCAATGCTGACGGCAGCCTCCAAAGCTCCACCACTGGCAATGTCGTCGCTGGCATCATCGACATGGGGAATCAAACCCTGAAGTTCGATGGTACGACACAGGGTACGAACAATGCTTACGGGACAAAAGTAAGCGCAGAGATTTATCATAACAAGGAACTCCGCGCCTATGGCGACGCGGTACTGACACTCACGGGAGGTATCAAGCTCTCCTCTGAAGGTAAGACTACAGCGACGGCCGCAAGCTTTGTTGGTAACTTCACAGCAGGTATGGGTGCTAGCGGCTCTGGTACAGAATCCCTCCAGTTCGAAAAGGGGAACTTTCAGGTGACTTCTGAATCATGGAATGCTCAGAAAGGCATTATCGTAGGCTCGTCTCTGAGCTCTTCAGTAGGCGCACTCTACCAGACAGCTAGCGTTACACTTCATGACATCGCGTCAACAGTGGGTGATACAACGACTTTCAATAGTAGCAGTCTCTCATTCTACGCGAATAGCATGACTGACTCCTCTCTGATCAAGGTCATGAATGGTGTATCACTGGATCTCGAAGGTCTCACCACGGTAAATATCTATCTCGCTGGCGATGATAGCATGTATGGGCCTCTCTTCTTCCTCGATGCGACCTTGGCTGATTCCTTCGATGCTGATAATAGCGGCATCACGTACAAGCTCTATTTCGATGGAATAGAGTACACGCAGAGTAATACTCTTAAAATCGTTCATGATTCCAACGGTATCTACCTGAGTACAGGAGCTCCCATCCCAGAGCCTAGTACAGCCTCTCTTAGCTTAGTGGCACTGGCAGGACTTCTCTCCCGACGCCGTCGTAAGAAGTAAAATAGATTAATCATAGCAGCAAAAAAAACTCCACGAGTAGCTCAATGGCTCTCGTGGAGTTTTTATTTAACTGAATTAATGAAGGGGTCTTTGCAAAATTAGCTATTTTTCTTCGCGTCGCGCTCGGCTTCACGCTTTGCTTTCAAAAGAGCTTTTTCATGATCTCCGATGATGTCCTTCCATTCGAGGATGATTCTTCCATTCCCCTTCTTGATGAGATTACCATCAGCGTCGACGATAGTGGCATTAGGTATGCCGCCTCCTCCAGCGAAGCCTACGAGACCAGTGGAAGACATGACCATGGGGAACTTCGCCTTATACTTCTTGACATAATCGACAGCTGCCTCTTCTGTCTTATCTGCACTGACGAGGATCAGCTCGATATCCTTTCTTTTGAACTTTTTATACTCTTTGACGACATCTGGCATGAGTGCCACGCAGGGACCACACCAGCTGGCGGACTGAAGATAGATATAGTAATCTGCCTTCGTATTAATATCCCCTGCTAGCGGTTTGATATTTTCGAGGGCTGCGTGAACGGCTTTGGGCTCTGCTTGCTCTTCAGAGGCCTGATTCTTCGCTCCGGCACAAGGGATGAGCACAGCTGTAGCGAGTACAGCAAAAATGCTGAGAATTGAGAATGTTGCTTTCATAATGATGTGTTGTAAATGGTTTTAAACTGCCAGTTTTTTTACAATATCAAGTCGCCCTCTCCCTGTCAAGCATCGAAAACATCATGCAGCACAGCGAGTAGCTTCTTGACTGGAAGTCCGATGACATTATCTCTATCACCTACGACAGCCTCAATCAGTAAATACTCCTTATCCTGTAAGGCATACGAGCCAGCTTTGTCCATGACATAAACCTCGCGCATATAATGCTCCAGTTGCTCGCGCGTGCGGGGAAGAAAGCGTACCATGCTTTTCTCAGTGAAGTCACGTCTCTCGCCATCAGGCATACTGACAGCGACAGCCGTGCAGACACAATGCTCACGTCCCTGTAGGCGCATCAGCATCTGGAGAGCGTCTTGCTCATCACGCGGTTTCCCCAGTGGTTCATCATCGATGAAGACGAGGGTATCAGCTCCTATCACAAGCCTGTTCGGGTGCTGTGCGGCGACGTCCATGGCTTTCAGCGCAGCATTATGCGCACAGAGCTCTTCCGGAAGCATACTTGCGTCATGAAGCTCTTCTACATCGCTAGTGATAACTTCAAAGCTCACGCCTTCACGTGTGAGGAGATCTCGACGACGTGGGGACTGGGAAGCGAGTATCATTTTCGCCATGATCAGGATTCTTCTTCTGGTGACATGTTACCGAGCACACGACGGCGTACGCTATCGCTGAGCTCATATATCTCCTGTATAGTAGTACCGCGCAGTTGCTCTGCTCGTATGCGGCAGAGGTCTCTATCTTCACGGGAGTCAAACTCGAAGCCAACGAAGGCTCGGCCTACATGCTCACCTGTGTACTGATAGTTGAAGTAGCAGAGTGAAGCATACTCACCCATAGCAGACATGAACTCATAGAATGCACCGGGACGCTCAGGGAAGTCGATTACGAAGAAGACAGGATGCGTCAGGCGTGCTCTGTCGTAGGAAATCATGCGGAAGCGCACGTCATCGTCCTGCGTGACATCCTCAGCCTTCAGACCTTTTTCTGAAAGTCTTTTTGTTATCTCCGCGAAGTCGTCTTGTGTGCCGTAGACTCCGAAGACGGGGTACTGGATATCACCATCGATACGACCATACTGCACATCGCGTAATTGCACGCCCTGAGGGATCTGACGAAGGTAGCGCAGCACCTGACCGCGCTTCGTTTCCATGGGGATACGTAGGTAGCGTAGCGTGTAGTTCTGATCTCTACCTCCTGCGCGACTCGCGACGGAGATGAGCTGGGAGAAGTCCATATTAGCACCAGAGATGATGAAGAGACATTTATCATCTGGCTTGATGGCGCCTCTATCCCAGTCTTGCAAGAGAGCAGCCATACCCATCGCGCCTGATGGCTCGGGGACGACACGTATGCTCTCCCAGAGAGTGCGCATGGCTTCGCAGACTTCTTCATTGCTAACGCACACGATTTCATCGAGTAGCTCTGCGCAGAGTGGATAAGTGATCTCACCAGCCAGACGGACAGCAGTACCATCACAGAATACGTCTACATAGGGAAGCTGAGTGCGCTCACCTGCGATGAGAGCCGTTTTCATACAAGCCTGATCTTCACCTTCGACACCGACGATGCGTGCTTCTGGCCAGAAGTGTCGGAACCAGCAGCTAGCGCCAGCCGCTAGACCGCCCCCGCCTATCTGAAGATAGATGTGATCGAAAGGACCTTTCCCACTCATGACGACTTCGTCAGCGAGCGTGCCCTGACCTGCTATAGTCGTGACATCATCATAGGGATGGACGAATTGTAAATTTTCTGATTTCGCGAATTCCTTTGCAGCCATGGATGCGGCATCATAAGAATCCCCTACTAAGTAGATACTCACATTCTCACCACCATGCTTGCGGACAGCACGCTGCTTCACCTCAGGAGTCGAGCGTGGCATGTAGATATGCGCATGGCAACCCAGCTTACTCGCCGCTAGAGCTACACCCTGGGCGTGATTACCTGCGCTAGCGGCGACGACGCCACATTCGCGCTGCTCTTCAGTGAGTGAAGCCATACAGTTATATGCTCCACGCCACTTGTACGCCTTAATAGGACCGAGATCCTCTCGCTTGACAAAAATCTGCGCGTCTATATCCTTAACGTCTACGCGTTGGAGCGGTGTTTGACTCCCTACTTCATACACGCGTTGACGAGCCCTGAGGGTCTCTTCGAATAGTTCGTCCAGCTTGTCTTTCATCATATGAATATAGTCTATATTATTTTTTCTGCGAAATCAAGCTATTAGCTCATCCATGTTGCAAAAGAAGCGTCAGAAGGCATACGCCAGTCCCCGCGCGGTGAGAGCGAGATAGAGCCGACCTTCGGACCATCAGGGATGCAACTACGCTTAAATTGCTGCGTAAAGAAACGACGCAGGAAGGTGGCTAAGGTGCTTTCCTGCAAGGATATCTCAAACTGACCGTCGAAAGCCTTTGCCGCCAAGGCACGTAATTTTTCAGGAGTCGCGCTGTACTTGATCATATGATACAAGTAGAAATCATGGAGGTCGTAAGGACCGATGATATCTTCTGTTTTCTGATCTATGCTACCATCCTCCGCTGGCGGAAGGAGCTCAGGGCTGACAGGTGTGTCATTGATATCATGAAGAATAGCTGATAGCTCAGGGCTAGACATCTGCGCGACATGCTCGATGAGGCAGCGAATCAACGTCTTGGGTATGGAGCAGTTCACGGCATACATGCTCATGTGATCGGCATTGTAAGTAGACCAGCCCAGAGCGATCTCGGAGAGATCTCCTGTACCGACGACGATACCGTGGAGCTTGTTTGCGAGATTCATGAGAATCTTCGTACGCTCACGTGCTTGCACGTTTTCATAGGTGTTTGTACGGAGGCTGGGGTCGAAGTCCAGATCTTTGAAGTGCAGGAGACAGGATTCGCGGATGGGAATTTCCTCGAAGCTCGCCCCCACTTCACGTATAAGGGAAATAGCGTTTTGGTACGTTCGTCCTGTCGTGCCGAAGCCAGGCATGGTCACAGCCTTAATCTGGTCGGGCTTCATACCAAGATGCTGGCAGGCTCGCAGGCAGACAAGAAGGGCGAGCGTGCTGTCCAGACCTCCTGAGATGCCGATGACGAGTGACTGGGCACCTGAGCATTCCATTCGCTTAGCAAGACCATGAGATTGGATCTCGAGGATTTCTTCGCAGCGCTCTTCTCTATCTTTTGTCGAAGGGAGGAAGGGGTACGCTGCAATCTGAGCAAATCGGCGGTCGCAGCTGTCATCGAGATTTTCTAGAGAGAGAACGCGCACAGGGGCTATACCCTGTGGTATCTCGGTATCATGGAAGGAGCTTTCGCGCTGACGGACGGTGGCGAGTCGTGCGAGATCTATATCCGCGCAGATATGGGAGGAATGACGCTGGTAGCGCTGACCTTCTGCGACGATGCGTCCATTATCTGCGATAAGGGCATGCCCGCTGTAGACGACATCCTGTGTACTTTCATGCACACCTGCTGAGGCGTAGGCGTAGGCCGCGAGGCAGCGCGCGCTCTGCTGCGATACGAGGCTGCGACGGTAGGCGGCCTTGCCTACGTAGTCATTACTAGCACTCGGATTAAGAATGAGGCGTGCGCCCTGTCTAGCGAGGTAAGAACTAGGGGGTACTAGACTCCACAGATCCTCGCAGAGCTCTATACCTATACTGAGATCTCCTCCATCAGAGAAGATGATGTCTGTTCCTATAGGGACTAGCTGCCCTGCGATATTGACATGGCTCACTGTGAGATCCTTTGCAGGGCGGAACTGGCGCTTTTCGTAAAATTCAGCATAGTTAGGAAGTATACTCTTAGGAACTATGCCTACGATCTTACCTGACTGCACGAGAGCGGCTACATTATACAGACCATCCTGCACCATCAGCGGTAGCCCAATAACGGAGATAGTCTTTAAGCTGGCGGTCATCTCTACCCAGCGTCGTAACCCATCACGCGCGGCTTGCAGGAGCTGCGTCTGGTAAAATAAGTCACCACAGCTGTAACTCGTCAGGCAAAGCTCAGGAAAAAGAACTACATCTGCCTGATGATTCTCAAGAAGTTCTTTCATCACCTCATCCATAACAGAGAGATTATACGAGACATCTGCCACGCGCAGGCGCGGAACAGCGGTAGCTATGCGATAGTATCCAAGGCGGCTCATCGCTCATATTCTGACAGATCATGTAAAAAAGTCAATACACAGAAAATCACACATCCATAAATCACTAAAATAAAAGTGTATACATAAGAACGTAAGATTGTCTTGTCAACACACAGAAGAACAGGTATACTCTACAACGCAAACCATCGCATTACTCAATCATGAATACATCACTCCAATTACACGGACTTGTCGCAGCTACTCATACTCCAATGAATGCTGACGGCACATGCAATTCCTCCCTCGTTGATAATCAAGCAGCTTTCCTCGCATCACAGGGAATTAAGCTTGTATTCATCACAGGCTCTACTGGCGAAAGCGCACACATGCAGCTCACTGAGCGTATGGAAAATATCGCAGCATGGGGCGAAGCTAGCAAGAAGCACGACATCGGTGTCATCGTACACACAGGCAGCAACAGCGTCTATGACGCACGCGACCTCGCAGCATGTGGTGCTAAGAACGGTGCCGTTGCTACATCCAGCAATGCTCCTAACTACTTCAAGCCAGGCAGTATCAACTCCCTCGTAGACTGCTGCGCAGTCGCAGCCTCTGGTGCTCCTGAGATCCCTTATTACTACTACGATATCCCTGTCCTCACTGGTGTTACCTTCAACCCCACACAGGTCATGGCTGCAGCAGCTGCTAAGATTCCTAACTTCGCAGGTCTCAAGTTTACCAATCCTGACCTCGCTCTCTATCTTGACGCGCTGAACTACGAAGGCGGCAAGTACGACTGCCCATGGGGTGTAGACGAGTGGATGCTCGGCGCACTCGCAACAGGCGCACAAGGTGGTGTAGGCTCTTCCTTCAACTTCGCTCCTAAGCTTTACTGGGATCTCATCGAGGCATTCAATGCTGGTGACATCGCTCGCGCACGTGAGCTCCAGACACTCTCTGTCAAGATGATCAACATCATCGCTGCTCGTGGTTACATGGGCTGTGCGAAGCTCATCATGGGCTGGCACGGTGTAGACCTCGGACCTGCTCGCCTTCCAATGGGTAACCCAGACAAGGCAAGCGCAGACGCACTGCGCGCTGAACTCAGCGCCATCGGCTTCTTCGACTGGGCAACCAGCAAGTAATTCATAAAAGCCATCCAAGCCATCCCCCCCTAGCCTACTGACCTTATTATCTTATCATGAAAAACCCCATCAACGGAGAATTCTATCTCGATAAACTACTCAACGACGTTATCCCCTTCTGGTTCCCACGAGCCAATGACGAAGAAAATGGTGGATTATTCCACTGCTTCGATCAGGACGGTACACTCGTCGATAGTGATAAATCAGTCTGGGCGCAGGGACGCATGGCTTGGATGCTGCTCACTTGTTACAACTACATTGAGCAGCGACCCGAGTGGCTCGCTAGCGCAGAAAGCGCGCTCAAGTTCCTCGAAGACCACTGTGTGGATCGCGAGGACGGTCGCATGTACTTCCATGTGGAAGCTGACGGCACCCCTCTGCGCAAACGCCGCTACGCCTACAGCGAGAGCTTTGCCTCCATCGCATGGGCTGCTCACTATGGTGCGACCAAGGACGCGAAGAGTGCAGAACTCGCGCGTCACTATTTCGACATTTTTGTCGATATTAATTTCACCGAGGGCAAGATGGCTCCTAAGAGCACAGGCAAACGCCCGTCCGTAGGTCTCGCCCCTCGCATGATCACCATCGTAACAGCGCAAGAGCTGCGCCGCTACCTTGGCGACGAAGGCGGCATCTTCACAGCGTGGATCGATCGCTGCATCGCTGATATTAAGAAGTACTTCATCAAGCCTGAGCTCCGTGTTGTCATGGAATGCGTCGCCCCAGATGGCAGCATCATAGACCACTTCGATGAGCGCACGCTGAACCCAGGCCACGCCATCGAAGGTGGCTGGTTCATCCTAGCTGAAGCTGAGCATCGTAACAATGATCCAGAGCTCATCAAGATGGGCTGTCAGATGATTGACTGGTCACTGGATCGTGGCTGGGACGTCGAGTTCGGTGGATTACTCTACTTCACCGATGTCTACGGCAAGCCTGTACAGGAGTACTGGCACAACATGAAGTTCTGGTGGCCTCATGACGAAGCTCTCATCGGCACAGCTCTCGCCTGGAAGCTCACAGGTGCTGATAAGTACAAGTTATGGCACGAACATATTCGCGACTGGTCATTCAAGAATCTTCAAGACAAGAAGAACGGTGAATGGTACGGCTATTGCAATCGCGATGGCAGCCCTGCAAACACACTGAAGGGTAGTCTCTGGAAGTCCTTCTTCCATCACCCACGCGCACTATTCCTCTGCGCGCAGATCCTCGGTTCTATACCGAAGGATGCTTCACCTCAATAAGTTTTTAACATGATTATCGGAATTCTCAATTCAGGTGGTGACTGCCCTGGTATTAACGCAGTTATCGAAGGCTTCGTCATGGCCGCCTACAAGCGCGCTTGGCGCGTTATTGGCTTCCATGATGGATTCGAAGGTCTCCTACCTACTGTCGGTGGTCGACGTTACGAAGTGCTTAACCCGACAAAGGTTCACAAGATCCGTTCTATGGGTGGAACGATACTCGGCACGACAAACACCGGTAGCTTCACCACATCTGTCAACAAGCTCGGCTCACTCACCCTGAATCCAGAAGCCGTCGCTAAGGCGAAAAAGACAATCACGGCACTCGGACTTCAGGCACTCATCGTCATCGGCGGCGATGGCTCAGCCATCACAGCGCGCCTACTTGTAGATGAGGGTCTCCCCATCATCACGATCCCGAAGACGATTAATAATGACCTCTGCGCTCCATCCGATTACACATTCGGCTTCCAGAGCGCTGTCGAAGTCGTCAGCGAATCCATCGATGAGATCCGCACAACTGCGAATGCGCATCAGCGCATGATGGTCGTCGAAGTCATGGGTGACTTATCTGGCTGGATAGCCCTGCATAGTGGGATCTCTAGCTCGGCTGACGTTGTCCTCATTCCTGAAATCGATTTTGACCTAGATAAGGTTATAGCCGGTATTCGCGAGCGCAAGGCTCGCGGTCAGCGCGAGATCATCGTCGTCGTCGCAGAAGGTGCGCGCCTCGATGGTCAGCTCACAACTATCCCTGCCACAGACCATGGTGAAGAACGCCTCGGTGGCATCGGTAATGTGCTCTCCCGTCGTCTCGAAGAGATGACAGGCATCGAGACTCGTTACTGTGTTCTCGGACACACTCAGCGCGGTGGCTCACCCTGCGCATTCGACCGCATTCTCGGTCTGCGCTTCGGTGTAGAAGCCGTGAAACTCATCGAGCAAAAAAACTTCGGTACATCTCTCATTCTTAAAGGACTCGAAGTGGCAGCTGTAAGCCTAGATGAAGCTATCGCTGAGCGTCGACTCGTACGTCCAGATAGCCATATTGTACGCACAGCACGCGATCTTGGCATTATCTTCGGCGACCGAGATCCTGAGGATCTCCACCTCGCAGAACTACCAACACCAGAAGAAAACGCAAGCGCATCATGAGCATCATCCCAACTATCAAGACATCCCCGTACACACGCGCTACTCTGTTAGGCTCTGCCCTCCTTGGCTCAGCCATTCTCAGCAGCTGCAAGAGCATGGATGCCTACTTCCCCCCATCTGCTCCTAATACGGTTAGCTACGTGGCGGTAGAGAACAACTCAGGACGTATCATTTACTCCTCAAACTCAACGACACGCCGTCCTATCGGCATGCTGACAAATGTCGCTACCGCCATTGTAGTTTTGGACTGGTTGGAAAGCCGTAATATCGCTCCCAGTGAGCTAATCACGGTACCTTATGAGGTGCAGAAATGGCCGAATACAAACCTTCTTGGTCTACGCCCTGGCGATAAGCTTTCCATTCGCGATGCGCTATACTCATCCCTCCTCTGGGAGGACTCGGCAAGTGCGCTCACTCTCGCTTATGCGTGTGGTAGCCAGCTGAGCACGGGGCAGCCGAAGGACGCATTCGTCGCGCAGATGAACAGGCTGGCTCATAATCTGGGCATGAAGGATACAAACTTCCTAGACGCTCACGGCGCAGCTAGTTCCTATTCGACGGCACGTGACCTTGCCATCTTAGCGATGTACGCACACCAGAAGCCAGCCTTCCAGCTCATCTCCTCTCAGAAGACAAATATTTGTACTGTTGTCAGTAAGGGTGTGAGCCGTCAAGTAGAAGCGATTAACTCGAATAAGCTTCTCTCACAGCGCAGCGATGTGGATGGCATTAAAGTAGCCCTCTCACAAAAGGCTGGTGGCTGCGCGATGATCACATCACGCATCCCCTCACTGAAGCTCCCCCACGGCTCAGAAGGCAGCATGGTAACATACCCACGCCGCATGAGCATCGTCCTTCTCGGAAGCTCCGCAGATGGTCGCTACGATGCAATTAATAAATTCTTGCGCGATGGTTGGGGTGAATGGCAAGCATGGTTAGAAAACCAAGGCACATACGACCCAACGCGTTTCTTACAAATCCCCCAATAAGCTATGAACATAGGAATACTTAATGCCGGAGGCGACTGCCCCGGACTCAATGCTGTCATCGAAGGTGCTGTCGGCGCAGCTACAGCCAAGGGCTGGACCGTCTATGGCTTCTACGATGGTTTCGAGGGACTCCTCTCCACTGAAGATGATGAACGCTATAGCATCCTGACTCGTGAGAACTGTCTGAACATCCGCTCCGCGGGGGGCACCATACTCGGCACTGTGAACAAAGGAAACTTCACCGTCAAGAGCGGTGTAGGTGGACGCATGGAAATCGCGAAAGAAGTACTCGACGCGACAAAGGCCACGGTAGAACGACTGAAGCTCTCAGCCCTCATCGTCATCGGTGGTGATGGCTCTCAAACCATAGGACTGGAACTCAAGCAGATCGGTCTCCCTATCGTCGGTGTCCCGAAGACGATTGACAATGACCTTAGCTCGACAGACTACACCTTCGGCTTCATGACAGCAGTCGACATCGTGAGTCGTAACCTCGACCGCCTCCGTACGACAGCTCAGGCGCACCAGCGCATGATGGTCGTCGAAGTCATGGGTCGCCACGCAGGCTGGATCGCCCTTTACGGAGGAATGGCTGGTGGTGCAGATGTCATCCTCCTTCCAGAGATCGAGTTCAAGCTTGAGGAGGTCGTCCGTAAGATAGAACTCTTAAAGGCACTCGGTCAGCGCGAGATTATCGTAGTCGTCAGTGAGGGAGCACGCATAGGCGGGGAGCTCGTCACACTAGATGAAGCGACGAAGGGAGAAGTACGCCTCGGCGGTATTGGCTCCTTCATCTCGAAGAAGCTTGAAACCATCACAGGAATCGAAACGCGCTTCTGCGTGCTCGGTCACACACAGCGCGGTGGATCTCCTATCCCATTCGACCGTCTGCTAGGCGTACGCTGCGGCACGAAGGCCATCAACCTCATCGAACGCAAGCGATTTGGCTACACCGTTGCCCTGAACCGTACAAGCATGGTATCCATGCCCATCGAAGATGCGGTAAAGTCACTCCAACTTGTTGATAGCAAGAGCCAGCTTGTAGCTGCGGCTAAGGAAGTAGGTATCTGCTTCGGTGATGGCGACGAGTTCGTTTTCTCTTAAAGAGAGTTTCACATTTCTACAAGAAAGGCGTGAGTAGTACTTCTACTCACGCCTTTTTTCATTTCTGTAGCAGAGAAAAACTAGTTCTTCGCGTCCTTCTTCTTGAGGGGAACTGGACGGAAAGGAGCGCTACGAGGTCCTGTGTAGCTAGGATCCATGGAAGCGAGATGGGAGTTACCTATGTAGAAAGTGAAGCTACCACCCTTCGCCTTGTCTTTCGCATCAAGAATGTGCTCGAAGACGACGGCTGGCTGATCACCTTCCTTTTCAGGCATGACAAAGAGACCTATCGCGAAGCTATCTCGAGGAGCACCATCGGTATCACTCACGGTGTATTCGATCGTATTCTGACCTCGACGAAGCCCTCCGAGGATGACATCAGCGCGTCGCTCGTCGTGGAACTCATGTGTGGAGACACCATTAATTTTCATCGTTACAGCACGCCCCGGAATATCGAGGAAGACCTTCCCCAGTAGATCGGGATCACCGACGAGTGCCGGCACCTTGGGTACAGATGCATAGGGGTGGAAGAGCTCCACCTCGCGCAGTACTGTCACATCTTTCTTACTCAGGCGCGTCGCGTAGTCAGGAAGATGCTGCAAGGAAATAAAGCGACTCTGGTCAAATGTCCACATCCCCTTCCCCGTCTCATCTACAAAGTAAAGCACGTAGGCGACAGGCTGACTCTCATCCTCTCCGACGAGTAAACGTCCGAGATAGATAAGATTCATCGAGCGCTGCTGAGCTCCTGCAATCGCTCCTATATAGCGGAAGTTCTCTAGCATAGGCAGTGACTTCGCCTCTTCGCCGAAGAAGTCCTCAGACATCTTACCCTTCATCGAGCGCACAAGATTACGCACCTTCTGCTGTCTGGAGCGAGGGGTGACCTTCTGCCAGGCTTGCTCATCGCGTCTCTGCATGGCGAGTCTCCATGTATTGTACAGGCTCTCTCCGAGCTCACGTGCGCGATCTTGCTTAGGATAGCTGAGCCCATCTAAGGGAGATGAGGCTGGGGATGAGGCAGCAGCATTCGATGCCCCCTGTGCGCTAGCGCAAGGAAGCATCAATGACAATAATGCCAGCATACATGCTGGTCTGGCAGTAAGTAATCGCTCATTCATTATAGATATAATGTATATGAAGCTTGCAATTGTGTCAAGAAGATTGCATACTATGCGAGCACCATCTATGAGTACGATTCTCACTCCTCCACTAGCGCCCCATAGCACGACACTGCAAGCCAGTGAAACCATCGTGTGGAAGCGCTTTATCGATGGTGTTTCACTCCCATTACATATTTATCGTCCCAGCAAGAGTGACCCACAGAGACCGCAAGCCAGCATTGTGTTCTTCCATGGCGGGATGTGGATGAAGCATAATCTCGAAGAAATCGAACCTTGGGCTTTGCACTTTGCGCAGCGCGGTATCACCTTCCTCATCCCTGAGTATCGTACGCGTTATCATTTTGGGATACTAGGTGAAGACATCTTAAATGACGCGGAAGATTTCTGGATATGGGTACGTGAGCATGCGGAAGAAATCGGCATTAGCGAAGATAATATCACGCTCGCTGGCGCAGATGCAGGAGCTCTCATGGCTCTCCATATCAGCATGCCAGCCCTCCCCCCTCGACGCTGGCTTCCCTGGCATAAGAATATGCCAGATCCTATCATGCCTGCTGCTGTAGCTATATTCCGAGGCATTGTCGACTCTGAGGCCATCGAGGCGCAGATGCTTAATATATCCTTTGAAACACGCCAGCCCGAGCGATTTAATCCAGCCAAAAGGCTCAGAAAGAAGCTCCCCCCTCTCTTCTGTGCCCATGGTGACCGCGACCCCTTACAAGATGTGGACGCGAGTATATGGTTCTGCTCAGAATGGAAAAAGCGAGGGAACAAGGCTGTTCATTACCTAGGTGAGCGCATCGATCACACGCTGATGAACTTCCAAGTAAATCCTCGTTGCTTCGAACAAATGACGCGCCTTTGGGAGAATTTCATGATTGATTTAGGACTATGGAGCGAGCCCGATGAGGAAGATGATTCTAGCCTGATGATTTAACCTTGACAAGTTCACGCGCACTTGCTATAAAATGCCCATCTCTACGTTATGCTCCAAGAATACTTTTCAGCACTCATCCAGTTCGTCGCAGGCTTCGGCTTCGCGGGTATGATCATCATCCTGAGCATGGTTTTCGGTCGCCGTGTACGCTCCCGCGCAGCAGCTCAGATCCCTTACGAATGCGGTGTGATCCCTGAAGGCGATGGTTCACCAGCTTATTTCTCTATCAAGTTCTATCTTGTGGCCATCCTTTTCCTCATCTTTGACTTGGAAGTTGTATTCCTCTACCCATGGGCAGTACAGTTCAAGGATGTCGTCATGCATAATGCTGACGCCTTCATCACCATGATGATCTTCCTCGGAGTACTCTTCATCGCTTATCTCTACGCTGTCGCAAAGGGAGTACTGCACTGGCACCGCAATCCAGCACCACGCCAGTACTAAGATAGACGAGATACACTATTACCTTTCACGAGGCCTGCCTACGGCAGGCCTTTCTTTTACTTATAACACACACATATCATATGAATAATCACTACGCACTCATTCTCGCAGGTGGCAGCGGTACGCGCTTTTGGCCACTTTCTCGTAACAATAAGCCGAAGCAACTTCTCGACTTCGACGGAAAGGGAAGCATGCTCACTCAGGCCATCACACGCCTCAGCGGCATCATTCCACCAGAGCGTATCTTGATCTTGACGAATGCTGTCCAGCTTGATGAAGTACGCCAGCAAGCCTCCTCTATCCCCGCGGAAAACATCGTCGCAGAACCTGCACGCCGTGACACAGCTCCCGCTGTAGCACTCGGTATAGCCCTCGTCGCACGTCGCGATCCGAAGGCTAGCATGATCATCGTTCCTAGTGATTCACTCATTCTCAATGATACTGCCTTCCAGAGCCTCGCTGACGAAGCACTACACCTCGCCGACAGAGAAGAAGCGCTCATCACCATAGGTATCAAGCCCACATGGCCCTGCCCTAGCTATGGCTACATCGAACGTGCCGCAAAGCTCGAAGACAGCAGCCTCCAGTTCAACTGCAATGAAGTGCATCGATTCTGCGAAAAACCCAGCCCAGAAAAAGCCCAAGAATACCTTGAGCAGGGTAATTTCACATGGAACGCTGGTATCTTCATCTGGAACATTGGTCATGCACGCGAACAGCTCGCGACACACACACCAGAACTCGCTGGCTTCATCAACGACTTCACCGCCACGGAGGACACAAGCAGCTTCATCACAGAAAAGTTCCCCACCCTCACCCCTATTTCTATCGACTTTGCCCTCATGGAGAAGGCACCTCGCGTGCTTAACTTCGAGGCGAACTTCGACTGGGATGACGTAGGCTCATGGATATCTCTCGCAAAATACCTCCCGCAGGATGAAGCGCAGAATGCCGCGAACACGCAGCTTAGCAGCATTGACGCAGGTGGAAACATCATCTTCTCTACACAGAACAAGCGCATCGCCCTCCTCGGGGTCGATGATCTCATCGTCGTAGACACAGGCGATTCTATCCTCGTCGCACGTAAGGACAGAGCAGACGATATCAAGAAGATCGTCGATCAGCTACCTGAAGAATACACCTAAAAGCATAATCTAAGGGCATGCACCCCGCACTTGGCATAGACTTTGGGATGGCGCGTATCGGCATCGCCGCTACAGACCCAGTAGGCATACTTGCCCACCCCGTCGAGAGCATCACTGTCGCGACGACTTCACCGCTAGACCGCATCGCGGAGCTGGTGGAACAGCGTGGCATCCAGACACTCGTGCTCGGTCTCCCTCTGCGCCTCGATGGCACAGAGGGGACAGCCTGCGAAAAGGTGCGTACCTTTGGCCAGCAGCTCGCGGAAAAGCTACCGCAACTGCCTCTCATCTATGTCGATGAGTTCCTCACGACGCATCGAGCCCAAGAAAAACTCCATGCGGCAGGGAAGAAAGCGAAGCAGTTCAAGCCTATCATCGATCAGGCTGCTGCCGTAGAAATCCTCAATACATGGCTCGAATCTCAGTCTCCAGACATGGCATTTTTCGAGCACGAGGGTGATTGGTAAAAAAATATCTAAAAAAAGTGTGTCTAGCCTGAGAAAGTTGCTTGCCAGATCATAGCGCAACTGTTAAACTTAACTCAGTCCGCGAAATGGACTTTTTTTAGTTTTTACAACACACACACATGTCCCTCCAATCGTTCTTCAGCCCAAAGAGCATAGCCGTAGTAGGCGTTTCAAACAACCCTAACAAGCTCGGTGCAGTCGTATTCAACAACATCATAGAAGCTGGCTTTGCTGGCGTTCTCTACGGGGTTAACCCAAAACTTGCTGGAGAAACTGTTTATGGGATGCCGTGTTTTGAAAGCATCGATGCTCTCCCTTCTGCTGTCGACTTAGTCGTCATCCTCGTTCCTGCTCGTTTTACAGAGCCTGTCATCGACCAGTGTATCGCAAAGGGCATCAAGAACATATCCATCATCACTGCTGGTTTCTCTGAAATTGGTGAAACAGCCCTCGAAGCAAGCATCGCTACGAAGTGCATGGATAATGGTATCAACCTTCTCGGCCCTAACTGCATGGGTCACATCTCCACCTTCGATAAGCTGAATGCAACCTTCGCGGATCGCTTCCCGCTCCTAGGTAATGTCGCTTTCGTCTCTCAATCAGGAGCCTACTGCTCCGCTATGATGGACTGGGCAGGCGGCAAGGGCATAGGCTTCTCCCACTTCATCTCTATCGGTAACAAAGCAGCACTCGGCGAAGACGGCCTTCTCGAAGCTCTGAAGAATGATCCTAATACGAATGCCTTCGTCTTCTATCTCGAATCTCTGAAGAATGGCAAGAAGTTCCTTTCTACGCTCAAGGAAGTCACCAAGACTAAGCCCTGCGTCATCATGGAACCAGGTCGTAGCCAGAAGGCTCAGGCAGCCTCACTTTCTCACACGGGCTCACTCGCACCTAACTACCGCGTGCTCGAAATCGCGCTGAAGTCCTCTGGCGCTATTCAGGCATACAATGACCGTGATCTCTTCGGTCTCTTGGAAATCCTCCAGTACTCCAGCCACAATGAGTTCGACGGACAGCTTGCTGTTCTGACAAATGCTGGTGGCGTCGGTGTACTCACATCCGACCTTTGTGAAGAAGCAGATCTCGATCTCGCACGCCCTAGTGAAGTAACTATTTCTAAGCTCCGCGCTGTTCTCACTGCAGAAGCCGCACTTGGCAACCCTATCGACGTCGTCGGTGATGCTGGTGCTGACCGCTACGAACACGCTCTTCGCATTCTCTGCGAATCTGGTGAGTACAAGAACATCCTCGTCCTGCTCACACCTCAGCGCGTGACAGACAGCATGGGCACAGCTAACGCTGTCATCAAGCTGGCAAAGGAGTTCCCGAAGGTAAACATCTTCTGCTCCTTCCTCGGTGATGCCTCTGTCACAGAAGCACGCAAGGTACTTTCCGATGCGAAGATCATCAACTACGAATACCCAGTCGATGGCATCCGCCTCCTCGGTCTTCTCAAGGCACAGATGAGCTACCGTGGCGTAGAACCAGTAACGGTCGAAACAGAAGAAGTACCTGCAGCGATCAAGGACGCAGTGAAGGCAGCTTGTGACGCAGACCTCTCTTCCCTTCCACAGGAAACAGTCACCCAGATCATGGATCACTATGGTATAGACTATCCGAAGTCTGGTAACTTCATCGATAAGGACACGGCTCTCGACTTCTGCCGTAACCTCTTCCCTCGCCCTGTCGTCCTGAAGCTCTCCGCTCCTGACGCTCTGCACAAGACAGAGATGAAGGGTATCTTCCTTAACATTAATGATGAACTCAGTTTTAACAAAGCATGGGCTCAGCTCTGGGAATCCATCAGCAAGTTTGAACTCAAGGGAGCTTCCGTACTCATCCAAGAAATGATCACGGGTGCTTCCGAGACAATCGTGGGTGTGAACTCCGATGACAACTTCGGGCGAGTCCTCGTCTTCGGTACAGGTGGTGTCTACACAGAAGTCATGCGCGACACATCCATGCGCATCCTTCCTGCAAACGACTTCACCGACATGATCGCTGAGACAAAGATCGGCACCATCCTCAATGGTGTACGTGGCCAAGAACCTAAGGCTGTTGGAGCTCTCGCTGACACGCTGGCTAAGGTGCAGAAGCTCGTTCTCGAGATCCCTGAAATCACCTCTATTGATGGTAACCCTGTGCTCGTCACAAAGGACAGAGCCGTTGTTGTCGATTTCAAGATGATTCTCAAGTAAGCAGCTAAGACAAATCATAAAAATGCCACTCAGAAATGAGTGGCATTTTTTGTGTATAATCTTATGAGTCTTTATTTCTCAACTGCTGCGCAGAGAGCAATATTTTCTTCAGTTTCCCCTTCACCCTCTGCGTAGTAGCTCTCATCTTCTGGCGCGAGCTCCTTGAGAAGGCGTCGGAACTCGCCTGCATGCTCTTTCTCTTCGTTTGCAATATCGTAAAGTACCTTACGAGCTAGTACATGATCAGTAGACTCTGCTAATTGCTCATAGAACTGGATAGCTTCATACTCTGCTGCTATCATGAATCGAATGGCGCGGACGAGTTCGGGGTGAGTCAGCTTGCGATCTGCCATCTGCCCGCTAAATGAATGATTGAATTCTGGCATAGTATATCTGAGACACAGGATCCATGTATTTTATTTATAAACAGTTATTGTTTTATTGCACTCTATCGCCTAGAAAAGTCATTATTCATTTCAAGCTTGATTTCACGAAAGAAATCTGATAGAGT
>CAYJLR010000022.1:0-21911 GCA_964370895.1 uncultured Akkermansia sp.
CCTGCCTTTTCAAGGGTGACTGTGGCGGTGGCTGTCGCGGTCGCATCCGCATCTCCTTCACTGGTGGAGAGGAATTGGATGTCGACGAGTTTCCACTGACCGCTGTCGCTGTCGAGGGAGTCTCCGATGAGGGCGACGAGGTCGTCATCGTAGACGAACTTCTTGCTGTCGCCTATTTTCTTGAAGCGTTCGAATACCTGACCGATTTCTTCCTCGGTGAGGTTCTGTCCGAGTTTTTCTAAGCGGGCTTTTACTGCAGCACGGCCTGAGTGTTTCGTGAGTGGGAGCTCTGTCTCGCCCCAGCCGACGTCAGCTGGATCGATGACTTCGTAGGTTTCGCGCTTCGCAAGTATGCCATGCTGGTGAATGCCAGAGCTGTGCGCAAAGGCGTTCTCACCGACGATGGCCTTCGAGCGTTGTACCTGAAGACCGCTGCAGCGTGCTACGATGCGGCTAGTTTTGACGATTTCCTGCGTGTTCATGTTGAAGGGCTTCACACCAGCTTCAAATCCGAATACTTCGCCTCGTGTGGCGAGTGCCATCGCGACTTCTTCCAGCGCTGCGTTACCTGCGCGCTCACCGATACCATTGATCGTGCCTTCTACCTGACGTGCGCCTGCGCGTACTGCGGCAAGGGAGTTTGCGACTCCGAGTCCGATGTCATTGTGACAGTGGACAGAGAGGACTGCCTTGTCTACATTGGGCACATTCTTCTTCAAGTAGGCTATGATGTTGTAATATTCATCAGGAGTGGTGAAGCCGACGGTGTCAGGGATGTTCACGGTGGTCGCACCAGCATCAATGACGGCTTCGACGACCTGTGCGAGGTAGTCGAGCTCTGTGCGGCTTGCGTCTTCAGCAGAGAATTCAACATCGGGGATGAGGCTCGCTGCCAGCTTAACACCGGCTACTGCCATCTCGATGATTTCTTCCTTGCTTTTTTTCAGCTTGAACTCACGGTGAAGTGGGCTTGTCGCGAGGAAAGTGTGGATGCGTGCTCTATCACCTGCAGGTGCTACGGCTTCGGCACAGCGGCGGATGTCGTTTTCGACGCAGCGTGCAAGACCTGCGATGCGGCAGTTCTTGACGATGCTCGCGATGGTGTGTACAGCCTCAAAGTCACCATCAGAGATGCAGGGGAAGCCAGCTTCGATGATGTCGATATTTAGCTTTTCGAGCTGACGGGCGACTTCGAGTTTTTGACGGAGATTCATAGAAGCTCCAGGGCACTGTTCACCATCGCGTAAGGTGGTGTCGAAGAATAATACTTTGTCAGTCGTTTTCATAAAAAATTAATATACGAGCACCCATTTTATGATTTATTGCTTCATAAAGCAAGGGGAACTTGTGTCTTTTGTGTAATATTATTGACACAATGTCTGTTTTTTCACTTGACTTAGGTGAAAATGCTTTTATAATTCGGGTGCGTTTTCTGAAAAAAACTTGACAGAAAGCGTAATGGGTGGACTATCCTTATTAACTTTCAAAATATATGGCTACAGCGAAAAAGAAACAGCAAGATGATGACTCTGTGAAGAAAGATGATGCTTCGAAAACAACTGATAACAAGTCTGTAAAAGCTGCTTCTGCTACAAGTAAAAAGAGCGCTGCTAAGCCAGCGGTAAAGGCCGCAGCTAAGCCGACAACAAAGGCCGCAGCAAAGGCTCCTGCAAAAGCTGCAACAAAAGCGCCAGCGAAGGCTCCTGCGAAAAGCTCCAGCAAAGCTGCTTCTAAGTCAGCCACGAAGCCTGCACCCGAGTCTACTCCCTTTGTAGATGAAGAGATGGTCGAATCCATCGTAGCAAAAGAGCAAAAAAGCGCACGTCGTCGCAAGGGCTTCACCGTTCCTCGTGTGACAGCTCGTGATCTTCAGGATTACTTCCCTGATGATGTGACTCTTAAGACTGCCTTTAAGGCTCTTCTTACGCTGGCAAAGACGAATGACGGCTACGTTACCGATGAAGATATCTTCAGTGCTCTTCCTACCGACGGCTATGAGAGCATGGATCAGGAGAAGCTCTTCGAGCGTCTTCATTCTCTCGGTGTAGAAGTGCGCGATGTGAGTTCTACTATCGCACCTCTGAAGCCCAAGCCAATTACAAAAATAGATGCACCTCAAGGAGGGAGCATCGTCGATAGTCCCAGCGTGCAGGAAAAGTTCCGCGAACTCATCATTTTAGCGAATGAGCAAGGTTACCTGACATACGACGATATTAATGATGTATTGCCAAACGACATGATCGAAGCCTCCGACTACGAGGAGATCATGGAGCGTCTGCGCAGCATGCAGTTTGATATCATCGACGCATCTGATGTCGATAGTTATAGTGACCGCCAGCGTCTCGCTGCGAATGAGGAAGAAGATGAGACTGAGAAGATGGAGGCAAAGCTCGATATTCTCGATGACCCCGTCCGTATGTACCTCAAGCAGATGGGACAGAAGGATCTGCTCAGCCGTCAGGAAGAAGTGAGTATCTCTCTTCGTATTGAAAAGGCTGAAGGTCTCCTGCAAGAATCTCTTCACAAGTTTGGTGTAGTAGCTATGTACTACATTGATACGGCTGATAAAGTGATCACGAACGAAGAGCGTTTTGATCGCGTTGTGATCGATAAAAATATCGAGCGTCGTGAGAAGTATATTGCTGATATCAAGCAGCTCATCGGTAAGGTGATTGATACTCATGAAGAGGCTCAGATGTCCTTCTCTCGCTATCGTCAGGCACGCCGCCGTAAGAAGTCAGTATCTGTGTATCAGGCTGCTTTCTCGAAGGGTGTTGAAGAATTGCACGAATTTTACAAAGAATTCTCCTTCAAAGGGAAGGTTTATGAGGATTTTGTCAACCAGCTGAAGGATATACGCCAGCGCGTGCTTAAGCTGCAGCGTCAGCTCGAATGTAATCCTGACGATCAAACACGCAAGCAGTGTGAAGACGCACTCGCCGAGCATGAGGTGCGTCTCTGGATGACTATTCCAGATTTCTTAGACGAGTACAAGCGCATGAAGGCAAATATGCGCGAAGCTCAGAAGGCGAAGCGCGAGATGATCGAAGCTAATCTTCGACTGGTTATTTCCATCGCGAAGAAGTACACGAACCGTGGCCTAGCCTTCCTTGATCTTATCCAAGAGGGTAACATGGGTCTCATGAAGGCTGTTGAGAAGTTCGAATACCGTCGAGGCTACAAGTTCTCTACCTATGCGACATGGTGGATTCGTCAGGCGATTACTCGTTCCATTGCGGATCAGGCACGTACGATTCGTATTCCTGTGCACATGATTGAGACGATCAATAAGCTGATGCGCGTGCAGAAGAAGCTGGTACAGGACTTCGGTCGTGAGCCTACGCCGGAGGAGATCTCCTTGGAGTGCGGTATGCCTGTCGAGCGCGTGAGCAACGTGCTGAAGATGGCACAGCAGCCTATCTCTATGCAGCAACCAGTCGGTGACTCCGATGATACATCCTTCGGTGACTTCCTTGAGGATAAGAGTGCAGAGAATCCTATGGAGGGTGCTTCCTTCGCCTCGCTTCGTGAGAAGCTCGGTGGTGTGCTCGGTACGCTCAATGAGCGCGAACGCGCTGTGATCGAGCAGCGATTCGGTCTGAAGGATGGTAATCCTCGTACGCTTGAAGAAGTAGGTCGTCAGTTTAATGTGACACGTGAGCGTATCCGTCAGATTGAAGCGAAGGCTCTGCGTAAGCTGCGTCACCCAACGCGCATCAGTCGTATCAAGGGCTTCCTCGATTCTACGGAGTCTTAATTGAAGTCTAGTAAATTTTCAGCACCCTTAGGGCTCTTGCTTCTGAGGGTGTTTTTCTTTATGCTTCAGTTTAGCTGGGAAGTTCTCGCAATTCGTTTTCCACAAAGGTGGATGTAGAAAATGAAGTAAACAGCGCGCCTCACTCGGTCTTTTTCGCGTATTTTTACCCTTTTCTCGTCGAATAAGCCATTATGCTCCGTCGAAAATGAAAAAAATACGCTGAAAAATCCCTTCGTGATTTCGCGCTGCGCATTACGAGGGCTCCCCAGCAGAGCTTGTAAGAAAATGGGGAATTTTTTTCTCAGACCCTATTTTGTGAGTGACTTGAGAGAGTCTGCATGTTATATTGTCATCTACTGATGATGACTAAACGTGCTTCCAGCTTATTTTTCTCTCTCTCCCTTTCGGTGTCAAGCCTAGCATGGGCTAACTCTTCATCTGCCCATGATTCTGATACTCAGCGCAAAGTAGACGCGCAAGTCGCACAGCGACAGATTGCAGCGCGTGATGCGATGATAGAGCTTCAGAACGCAAGGCAGCTGTACCAAGAAGGGCGTTATACTGATTCTGAAGAGTCCTATCGCAAGGCTCTCTCCCTGCTACCTAATGCCTCAGCCACGCAGAAGCAGCGCGACTTCATTAAGAAGAGTCTCGCTGACGCGCTCGTAGCGAAGGCTATGGACTACCGTAAAGTAGGTCGTACGGATGAGGCTATCAGCTTCTTGGAAGAAGCTATAGAGCTCTCGCCTGGTGATAAGCGTGCTGCCGCAGAGCTCGTTCTGACACAGGATCCTGTTCGCCATAATCCAGCACTGAGCCCTCAGCATGTCGGTAATGTACAAGAGGTGAATAGACTGCTTACACTGGGCTACGCTGCGTACGATTTAGCGAAGTACGATGAAGCAGAGCGCACCTTTCAGGCTGTGCTCGCGATTGATCCATACAATGAAGCTGCTACTCGCGGTATCGCTACGGTTAATACCCGAAAATCAGCATACTACCGAGAGGCTTATGACTTAGTCCGCACGGAGTTGCTCGCTAATGTAGGTGAAGCGTGGGAGATGAATGAGGCTACTGGTGAAGCGGTGCCTGTGGCTGCAGGTTTCACATCTATCGAAAGTCAGGATATCCCATCACAGCTGAGCGAAGATGTCATTAACACGGCAGATGCATTAGATAATGTCGTCGTTCCTAGAATCGTACTGGAGCAGGCGAGCATAACTGACCTGATCGAAGTGCTCAATGGACAGCTGCGCTCGGCAAAGGCAAATGGTCTTACCTCAAAACTTATTAATGTCATCGCTGACTTCGGCTTAGATTCGACCGCAGCGTATAAGCAGCTAGAAGCTCGACGTATCAATCTAGATATGTCCGATGTGAGCATTAGAACACTGCTAGATACAGTATCGCGTCAGATGGGTATTCAGTATGATGTAACTCCAGCGGGCATAGAGCTGACATACTCTGGTGCTGATTTCGGACCTATTAAGCAGCGCAAGTACACAGTGCCACCATCATTCTTCTCCGCTGACGAGGAGGAGAGCATGGATGATGATTTCGGATCTGAGGGTTCAGCGCGAATCAAGCGCGTGAATCCACAGGAGCAGCTTGAGCGCTTAGGCGTGCACTTCCCAGAGGGAGCTAGCGCGCGCTACTCTTCATCGACTAGGACTCTGACGGTGGCTAACACGAATTACAACCTCAAGCAGCTTGAAGAAGTTTTAGTAATGCCCCCTTCGACACAGAAGCAAATCATGCTGAATGTGTACTCCATGGAAGTGAGTCAAAGGGACTTAGAAGATCTCGGGTTTGAGTGGTTGATTAACACCAGTATCAGCGATGCTGTCTATGCTGGTGGTGGTGTGACTGTACCTGGTAGCGGTGCTCCGTCGGATATCGAAGCATCTGGTAGTCTTGTCACATCGGGTCTGCGCTCTGGTAGAGCTGTGCTGACTAATTCTACTATCGAAGATCTCATCTCATCAGGCTCGGCGTCTAATTTCGGAGCATTACAGGCGGAACCTTCACCTACTATTTTGGGCTTCCGAGGTGTCTGGTCAGGCGCTGACTTGACCGTGCTGATGCGTGGTCTGAATCAAAAGAAGGGTGTGGATAAGCTTTATAATCCGCAGGTGATCTTCAGCCCTAACGATGAGCGTCAAATTATTGTTGCCAACGTACGCGAGTTTTATGTGCCATCTGAGTACGACGCGCCTGAACTGCAGCAAAACTCAGGTACTACAAACGACCCCTTAACTGATCTGCTTAACCAAGGCTTAACTCTAGAAGAAGCTCAGGAGATATTAGGTCTCGATGGAACAGAGGATGGAGGTACCACTATTCCGATGGTGACGCCATCACATCCATCTGCCTTTGAATTCATCGGTACATCGGAAGATCAGTTTAACGGTATAGGTACGACACTCGCTGTCCACCGAGTCGAAGTTAATAATGATGGCGAAAGCTTGACTGTCGATTTGACTGTCGCTATTAACGATATGGAAGGATTCGTTAACTGGGGGACACCTATTCACAGTGCCGTGCCTCTTGATGATGAAATTGTCAGTGTCACTCTCGCCGAGAATCCTATCCTGAAGCCTGTTTTCAATACTAAGTTTGTTAACTCCTCCTTGGATTTAGCCCCTGGTGATGTTGTTGTGTTTGCGGCACTTCACGAGGCGAAGGTTATTAAGTACGAGGATAAAGTTCCAGTTCTTGGTGATATTCCACTCATGGGGCGTCTATTCCGCTCTGAGGGGACTAGCAATGAAAAGCGTGTTCTACTCTTCTTTGCCCGCGTTGATCTCATGGATCCTACGGGTGTAAGCACGAGAACGGGCGAGCGTCCTACAATGACCAGTCGATAACTGCATTGCAAAAATATAAAAATGTATAGGGGAGTTCTCGTAATTCGCAGCGCAAAAGCCCGAGTGAGGCGCACTGTATAGCGATTTTTCTTATAGCTATAGCCAGTGAGTCGTGTGAATACATTAATGTATAATGTAAGAATGCTGACTCACTGGCTATAGTTTTTTTTCTGGTAATATGGGAAAAATAGCTTAAACTATGCTTAGGGAAATATAGCTTATGAGTTCAACTGACAAATATAGAGATTCTGGACAAACGCAAGTGCGCGACATTATTCAGAAGATTAATGAAGAAAAGCCTGGGAAAGAAAGCAGCCGCGAGTCTGTAACGCGTGCAGATGGTACAAAGGCAGTACGCGTAGTGCGTAAGCGCCGCGTTCTCGTGTCCGAGAAAGACAAGCGTCGTCGTTCACGTCGCACCTTCCTCTTCGGGGTATTTATCGCGATGATAGGCTTAGCAGGGCTTCTGATATACTTCCTTTGGAACTTGTATAAGATGAGTAATCAGGCTTCTTACGAGACCTTAGCAGAAGAGCTGCGCAAGGCTTGGGGTGCCGATCGTATTGAACTGGTAGGACTCGAGGTGAATGGTTTTGATTTAGAAGTGGAAAAGGTCATCGTGACCTTCCCTGAAGCATCGGTTAGCATGATTAAAGCTGTCGAGCTCAATCAGCTGAAAGGCAGCCTCCAGAAGGAGGGGGTCTTCCTTTATGATTATATCTTTGAAGAGTTAATGGTTCAGAGCGCATCTGTTCGCCTCAGAGAAGGCGCAGAAGAGATGAAGCCTAGTGATCTTCACAAGCTGTCATTACTCGACGTGCGTCAGCTTGTCTGCTCTGATTTTAATGTGATTGTAGGTGATTCCCCTGCAAACTCTATTTTCACTTTGAGTGGCTCAGAGCTGTATCTTCGCTATACGAATGATGATAAGACGACCTGCTCGCTCACCTTTACTGGTGGTTCTCTTGAGCTGCGCTCATGGAAGAAGTTTACTGTTTCTGATGCGCGCATGCTTCTCACTCCGGAAGGAATTGAAGATTTACGAGCGAATCTGTCACTGCCAGAAGTAGTGACTGCGACAGTCGAAGACGGTAAACTTAGCCCAGAGTTCTACATCGCTGCAAATATCCCTAACGGTAGCTCCATCTACAGTTCCTATGGCATAGATAGCAGGTACATGCAGTTGTCAGATTTCACAGATGCGCGTATGATTTCCTTCTTCACCGCACAGACACGCCCGAACAGAGTGGAAGGTGTGAATGTGATGAGTGCGCAGATGAGCTTAAACCCCTCAGGCGGTGCTCCTAGCTTCCGTGGTGAATTCCTTCTTCAGAATGTGAAGTGGAAGAATATCCCTGCACTTTCCGTTCTCATGAGCCACCTTCCTAGCGATCGCCGTTCGCAGTATGTGCAGCTCGCTATCACGCATGCGAAGGTGCAGCTAGACTCGACACCTGAGCAGCTGAGAATGAGCTTCTCGGAGGTGGATATGTCGGAGAATTACAGCGTGAATCTTCAAGGCGATATCGTGCTGAATGCTCAGCAGGAGCTCAGCGGTGTTCTTTCTTATGGTATACCCGCAGCCTTGACTCGTGCCGAATACCCCGATGGTATCTCTGACCCTGTGTTCAAGGAATTGGGCGAACTAGCGTGGCTTAACACGAAGCTCTCAGGGACAGCCTTCGCACCACAAGATGATGCAAGTATACAGGATGCCGCCGCAGCGGAAGCTCGCAAGAGTCGTCCTGATCCTTACCAGATCAATGATCTTGATTTTAATGAGCTGAATAATAATCTGGAGCGACTGCAGCAGGTTGAGCAAGGCACGAATCGCCCATCTGGTGCAGCTGTTCCGACTACACCTAGTGGTACTTCCACTCTGCCATCTGATGGCTCAGCTCCGCTTTTCTAAGCTTTATTTATCCTTGAAGCATGGCGAAATCAACTTTGACAGACGTACGTAGCAGCTGGTATGCTGCTCCAGCTGGCTTTCTTGTGTGGCTTATCGTGCGTCTGATCTCGCTGACGATCCGATATCGCATTTACTTTCCTAATGAAGCAGATAGGGAAAGCGCAGGGCGCGAGAGGCATATCATCGCTCTGTGGCATAACAGAACTCTAGTCCCTTGCTACGTTTACCGAAATCTTCTGAAGTCTAAAGTGCCGATGAGCATGATCACGAGCGCGAGTAAGGATGGTGCCTTCCTCACTGCTGTGGCTCATCGCTTCGGTATGCAGACGCTGCGAGGCTCGATGAATCGTCGCGCGGTTGCTGTGTTTATCGGTATGTGCAAGGCGGTGAAGCGTGGTTCCAGCATGTGTATCGCCCTTGATGGACCTAAAGGACCTATCTACAAGGGGTCACCAGGCATTGTTCGCTTGGCGTCTGTGACAGGTGTGCCTATTTCTGCTATTGCTATTCAGTTTTCATCTTACTGGCGCGTGAATAAGGCATGGGATAAGTATATCATCCCTAAGCCATTTTCTACAATTTCTCTGCGCTGGTCACCTCCTATCCATGTTCCTGCTGATCTCGATGATAATGAGGCAGCAGAATACATAGAGAAAGTACGCGAAGAGCTTTCGTGGGGATCACCAGATTTCCCCCATTTCGACGCTAATGAGCGCATTAAACCTGCGCGTTAACAACCATTCTTACACATCTCATTTTAATATATTCATCATGACGAGCAACATTATTGACGGTAAAGAAACAGCTGCACGTATTCGTGAACAGCTGCAAGTAGAAATAGCAGAACTAGCAGCACAGGGACATCAGCCAGGCTTGGCAGTCGTCCTCGTGGGGAATGATCCTGCTTCTGAAGTTTATGTCGCCTCCAAGGTTAAGACCTGTGCGGAGATCGGTATGTACTCACGTAAGTACGCCCTCCCTGCGGAGACAACTCAGGAAGAGCTCATCGCTCTGATTAACGAGCTGAATGCCGACGAAAAGATTCACGGTATTCTCGTACAGAGCCCACCGCCTAAGCATATTAATGAAGAGGCCGTGATTGATGCGATCGATCCTCAGAAGGACGTCGATGGCTTCCATCCTACGAATGTCGCTAAGCTGGTTCTCGAGGCTGACGATGCGTTCGCGCCTTGTACTCCCCTTGGCTGCATGGAGCTGCTGAAGGCCTACGGTATCTCTACAGAAGGTAAGCATGCTGTTGTCATCGGTCGTAGCCACATCGTTGGCAAGCCTATGGCGCACCTCCTGATGAGCAAGAAGGCGAATGCTACTGTGACAGTGGCGCATTCCCGTACCGCTGATCTCGCAGGACTCTGCCGCACAGCTGACATCATCGTCGCCGCAGTAGGTCGCCCAGAGATGGTGAAGGCTGACTTCATCAAGCCGGGTGCTGTCGTCATCGATGTAGGCATTAACCGCATTGATGCTCCTGATCGCCCACGTGGCTACCGCATCGTCGGTGACGTGGACTTCCAAGACGTGCAGGACAAGTGCTCCTACATCACACCTGTACCGGGTGGTGTCGGTCCTATGACCATCGCTATGCTCATGGCAAATACGCTGAAGGCATGCCGCCAGATTATCGCGGCTAAGTAATTCGCTATTTTATTCAACATTGTGAAAAAGCGGTGGTCACTTGTGGCTCACCGCTTTTTTCATGCCTGCGGCTGCGGATGTGAAAAATCTTGAATAGCTCAGGTAGAAAGTGTATTCTTGCGAAGTAAGTTAATCATTCATTCAGCCCCTGCCATGAAAATCCTTCATCTTCTACCGAATCTCCACTCCGGCGGCGTCGAGCAAGTTGTACTAGAACTCTGTGCATGCTTGCCGAAGCATGGTTTTGAATGTCAGGTCATATCAGGGGGCGGTAGAATGGTGGATGATATACTCGCCACAGGTGCAAAGCATTTCACCCGCCCTATAGGGAAGAAGAGCCTGCGCACGCTGTGCGAAGCATTCTGGCTGAAGCGTCATCTGCTTGAGAACCCTGTGGATATAGTGCATGTTCATTCGCGCGTTCCTGGTTGGGTAGCTCGACTAGCGCTGAAGCTCATGCCTGCTGATAAGCGCCCGAAACTCGTGAGTAGCTTCCACGGTGCTTATTCTGTGAATGGATATTCTAAGGTAATGACAAGAGGTGAAGCTGTGATTGCCGTATCTGACTATACAAAAGAATATATTCTGAAGAACTTCCCTGAGACGGAAGGAGAGAAGATACATGTCATTTATAATGCCGTCGACTCGACGATGTATCACCCAGCTTACAGACCTAGCGAAGAGTGGATAAAGCGCTGGAAGAGTGACTATCCTGAGCTACAAGGGAAGTTTTTACTCTGTCTCCCCGGTCGCATCACGCGTGTGAAGGGGCATCCTCACCTCATCCCGCTTATGAAGTATCTGCTGGAGCGAGGTATTCCTGCGCATACCATTATTGTGGGTGAGTGCAGCAAGAGTAAGTTAAAGTATAAGAGAGAAGTCGAGAAGCAGATAGCTGAGGCGGGATTGGGCGAGCATATCTCATGGCTAGGTCTGCGCCGCGATCTGCGCGATATTACTTGCGTGAGCTCGGTTACGATATCTCTGACACTGCAGCCTGAGACCTTTGGTAAAACGACGCTGGAAGCCCTCTCTCTAGGTAAAGTAGCCATGGGGTATGAGCATGGTGGTGTGGGTGAGCAGCTGCGCAGTTTCTTGCCAGATGGCTGCTGCCCTACAGGCGATCCCGTAGCTATGGCTGAGAAATTGGCTCGCTGGTATGAGCATATGCCTACACCACTTCTAGCGCTGCCACGTATCTTCAGCCTTGATTATATGGTAGAAGCACATACGAAAGTTTATAAGAGTCTGTAAGTAAAGAAAGGCGTGAGTTTAATAAAAACTCACGCCTTTGTATTTATCGAGTGAAACTTAGCCGATTTATTTAAAACTCCAGCGCATCTGGCGCGTGTAGTGTACACCTGGCTGTAGCTCTATGCTAGGGAAGCCTTGCGCTTTCTTATTGGGGGCATCTGGGTAGCTCTGTGGTTCTAGTGCGACACCACCGAAGGGCTCAGGCAGGTAATAGCCTGTATAGACCTGTACGGCCGGTGCATCAGTCCAGAGGCTGAGGGATCGTTCACCGCAGCTGAGGACGACTTGTGGTCCTGCATCAGGGGTGAGGCAGTAGTTGTCATCATAGCCAAGGGGGAGGGGGCTATCTTCACCTATCCTGTCACTCAGTGCTGTGCTAGCGCGTAAATCGAAGGGGGTGTTCTCGACACTGACGATCTCTCCTGTAGGGATGTTCTCCACCATAGGGGTGTAGGCTTCAGCCGCCACTTGCAGTGAGTGATTCGTCGTGATGGTGGGTTCTGAGCCTAGATTCCAGTATGCGTGGTGCGTGAGATTAACGAGTGTTAACTTATCGCTGATCGCTTCTAAACGCAGCGTGAGACCAGAATCATCTAGCTTGTAATGAGCTCGTACCTCGAGCGTGCCGGGGTAGCCCTCGTCTCTGTCAGTGGAGATGAGGCTGAGGATGAGATCTGTCTCTGTCTGCGCTTCGACCATCCATAACTTGTCGGCGAAGCTGCGTATACCACCGTGGAGATGATTTTCTCCGTTGTTGATAGGGAGTGTTAGTATTTCTCCATTGCTCATGGGGGCATGTCCTTTTGCGATGCGATTTGCGACGCGTCCGCAGATAGCCCCGCAGTAGCAGGAGTCGTCAAGCATATCCTCTATGCTCTTTGGTCCATAGAGGAGTTCTTCTCCATGGAATTTTACGGAGAGTAAGCGCGCTCCGTAGTCGCTGATGGTTATATGCAGAGCATCGTTGCTCAGAGGGATAATGTTGGCTTGAGGCATGGTTGCTTGAGTAAGAAGGCGACTCATGCTAGATGAGTCGCCTTGGTTAATGAAAATGGTGCCGAGGCTTAGTATGGTTCGAAGTAGCTGTTGTTGCCGCTTTCGATGAGCTGACCCTGTGTGCCAGGCTGGATAAGACCGTATTCTTCGTAAACAGGCTGAGTGATGGTGTAGGTGGCGTTAGACCCGTTCACCTTTACTCTCAGCTGCTGTGCTGGTGTGGTAGCTGCAGCGGATGTGACACCGCGTCCGAGGAGACCACCGACGATTGCACCACCTGCGATGGCGAGGTTGTTGCCACTGCCGCTGCCGAGCATGCTGCCTGCTGCACCACCTGCGATTGCGCCTGCTGCTGTGCCGAGGCCCTTAGAGGTGCTGGATGCTTCGACTTCTACTGTACGAGCGGAGATAACAGTCGCGTCGTAGCTCTTACCGACGACGCCCATAGCTGAAGGAGCTACAGAATTGATGCTCTTCATACCGCTGCAAGAAGTCAGGGTGAGTCCACTGATGACTGCAGTGAGAGCAATAAGTGATTTTGTGTTCATATTATATTAATGTTTATTGTTGTTTTTGGGGTGAGTTGTAGGGCTTATCGTGACTGCCAGCTAGTGACCTTATTATTAACAAAGGTGACCTCTGCTACGGGTGTCTCGATAAAGGTGGTATCCATGTAGGAGTATTGGTAGGGATAGTAGCGTGGGCCATATCCATAGTAATTGTAAGGGCTCCCCCAAGCTACATTTGTGGAGTAGGCTGTAGAGGAGGTATAGATCCATTTCATATAATGTGAGCCGTCTTTTTCGCCTTGGATGGGGGTGTTGTTCGGGCGGCCCCATGCGAGGTACACGGCTTCTGGCCCCATGCCTGTGCTAATCTGTCCGGCGCTGACGAGTTTTTGCTCATCAACGGAGAGGGATTGGAAGACCTGTGGATTTTCCTCGATTCTAACGAGAGGAGTCGAGCTACAAGATGCGCAAATGAAGCTCAGAGCTAGCGCGCTTATGATACCGTAGAAGGCTTTCATGTTCTCATCCTAGCATAGGTAAATGAACACTCCAAGAGAAAAATGACGAAGCTCGTTTTTATGACACGACCTAAACTCCCTAAAATACAGTGAAAATCAGATGATCTATCATTAAGTGCTTGCTATGGATAATGAAATGTGATAGACATTTAGCGTAATCCAGTATGAAAACAACACACGCTATAATAACGTTATTGGGAGTTCCCGCACTTTGCGCAACTGCTTTCGCGCAAGACGGGCTCAACGTGCTTGACACTCTGCCCAAAGATGGCTTCTTGCAGGGTCGTGCGGTAAAGCCCCAGCTCAGCCCAGATCTTCTTCCTATTCTCGAGAAAGTCGAGGCACGTTTCCAAAAGATGCCTGAGGAAAAGCGCAAGGCCATGCTTGAGAATCGTAATACTGACCGCGCTCTTGAGTATAATGAAGAGCTGTGGGAGTCCAAGAAGGAATATGAAGATTATCTCAAGATCTGGAAATCTACTCAACTTATCGATGCTGAGAATGTAGCTATAGGTCTCCGCGCCACCTCCGATCCTAATGTATGGAATGTTATCTCCGCCACTGTAGATCGCGGTAAGACGCTTCCTCTCACTCTTGGTGCACTCTCCTATGACTCTGCAAAGAACGTCTGGACAAGTAATAACGGTACACTGGAAGCGAAGCCATTCGAAGAAACAGACCTGTACATGTACGGTGCTCAGAAGGGTCAGTCTTGGATTCTCGATAAGGAAGATGCTCTCAGCCGTGTGGTAGAGTCTGTACGTATTAGCAAGACGACTGATGGGAAGTTTATCTTCGTATACTACAGCTTCGCAGAAATTTCAAAGGCTAGTGGACAGCTCCTTGCACAAGGTGGCTACACACTTCGCTTCCCTGTTAAGTCAGAATCTGCATCGGTGACACTTCCTGGTCAGCGTTAATCTGGCAGTTTTACTTTATCGAGCGGGATCTTCGTCATAGACGAGTAAGATCCCGCTCCTTTTTGCTCTCGAAAAACAGCCTATCATAGCAGCGAGTCATATGAGAATAATATCAGGTAAGGCAAAGGGACTTCCTCTTCAGGTGCCGCAAGGTGAAGTGCGTCCTACGCAGGATAGAGTGCGCGAAGCGCTCTTTAGTATACTGGGTTCACTCGTGGAAAATGCACGCGTGCTAGACCTCTTCTCAGGCTCTGGTTCTGTGGGCTTGGAAGCACTCAGCCGCGGAGCTGCCTCTGTACGTATGGTCGATGGTTCTCGAGCATCCTGTGCGATGGCGCAGAAGAATCTCGAACGCTCACGTCTTACTGGCGCGAGTATCACGCAGAGCGATTGTCTGCAGTTTGTGAAGCGCGATAGAGGAATCTATGATATCATCTTTGCTGATCCTCCTTATTGCAAGTCCATAGGTGATCGCGATATGATAGCTGAGTTGATGACTGATAGGCTGGCTGAGCTGATGACTGATGAGGGGTACTTCATCGCGGAGGCTCAGATGGACTATGGTGTCGGCGATGTGCAGACACGTGAATTCCCAGGTTGGAAGCTCGTCGATGAGCGTAACTATGGGAAGAATGTCATTCTCTTTTATCAAGTAGATCGATGAAGCGCTTCATTCTCCTCCTTGTCTACTACAGTCTTTTCCCTGTCTTCCTCCTCGTGAGCCTTCCGGCTTACCTGCTGAAGATGAAAAAGCGAGGCGGGATAGGAACAGGGATGAGGGAGCGCTTTAGTATCTACAAAAGCCCCCGCCGCGATGAGCCACAGCGAGGGCTTTACATCCATGCCGTCAGCGTGGGTGAAACCATGATTGCGCTGAAGTTCATCCGTGAATGGAAGCAGCAGCATGATGAGCCAGTTGTCCTTGCCGTCTCCACTCCTACGGGGCATCAAGTGGCACGACAAGCAGCCTTAGAAGGGGTGCGTATCACCTATGCCCCCTTGGATCTGCCCATCTTAGTCGAGCGCTGCCTCTCGCGTTTTTCTCCGCGTGCTGTCGTGCTGATCGAGGCGGAGCTCTGGCCGCATTTCGCGCAGTGCTGCCACCGTCGCCATATCCCCATGATCATGCTGAATGCGCGACTCTCCTACCGCAGTGAAGGTCGTTATAAGCGTGTGCGTGGTATCACGCGTCTCTTGTTCGAGCGTCTCCGTGCACTGGCCGTGCAGAATGAGCGAGACCGCGATCGCTTCATCGGCATAGGGGCATCGCATGATATCATACAGGTGACAGGCAGTATTAAGTTTGACGTACTCGGAGATGCTCAGATTCCCTCTCGAGAAGAATTCCAATCCATTCTCACTACTCTCGCTCAGGATAAGCCCGTCGTGCTCGCTGCATCGACACATGCGGGAGAAGAGCGTCTGATCGCACGCTCCATACGTGAAGCTGGGGCATTCCCCCTCATTATCCCTCGTCATGAAGAGCGTCGAGAGCAGGTGGTGAGCGATCTTGAAGCTGAGGGCTTCCGTCCCTTGCTGCGAAGTGAATCCATGAATGGAGAGATCCGCCCCGACTATGATTGTTATGTGGCGGATACGACTGGGGAGATGCGAGACTGGACACAGCTAGCCGACCTTGTCATCATAGGGAAGAGCTTCTTAGCGAAGGGCGGGCAGAATCCTGTCGAAGCTATAGCCGCAGGCATACCCGTCATCGCAGGGCCGCGTATGGAGAACTTCCACGACCTCGTACAGCTGCTTAAGCAGGCAGGAGGTATCGCGGAGTCTAGCCTCGAAGATCTAGCCGCGCAGATACGTTATTTACTCAAGGACGATAGCGCGAGGGAGACGCAGACGAAGAATGCGCTGGAAGCACTCCAGTACCATTCGGGAGCGACTGCTCGCAGTGTGCGTGTCGTGGAGTCCTTCTTTAAATAAGCATCAAGATGAAGCTACTGCGTCGCTACACATACAACGCGCTCGTCAGGCGCGCTCATGCTTACCTCGTAGTGAGGCGCAGGCGAGGGAGATGGGAGAAGTATCTTCCAGCACGCATCTTTGACCCTCAGTTATGGCTCTGGGAGCGTCGCAGCGTCGCTCGCGGCGCTGGCTGGGGGAGTGCTCTTGCGATCGTACCCATCCCACTCCAGTCCTTGTCCGCAGCCTTCGCGTGTTTAGGCGTGAGGGGGAATGTCCCTGTGGGGATGCTGTGCTGCTGGATATCTTTCCCCGGCTATCAGATTATCGCGTGGCCTCTTCAGTGGGCGCTCGGCGCCTTTCTTCTTTCCTGCTGCGGTGTATCTGGCTCGGGGATGACGCTGGCATATGCCACAGAGATGGTGCAGCAGTGGCAGCAGGGCTGGCATGAGATGCTGGCTCGTGTAGCAGGCTTGAGCTTACCCTTATTTATTACTGAGTTCTTAGTGGGCTGTCTTGTTTCTGCGCTTGCCCTCGGTTTTCTCTCGTATTTTATCGTTCTTTTATTGCCCAAGAGGTGTTTCTAATCCTCCTTGAGCGCTGAGTCGTCGGGATGCTGACTTTCTTTTATATTCGCTTCTTGCTATGGCGGGAAAATTGAATTAAAATGCAAGCAGATATGATAAGCACAGAATACCCCTACGGTCCTGATTTTCCCATTGTATGCGTCGAGACAGCACTTTGCACTGCACGAGTGTCACTTTACGGAGCACAGCTGCTCAATTGGGCACCTACTGGTCAGCGTGATGTCTTCTTCGTGAGCCCTGAGATTATCTTCGAGCAGGGGAAAGCACTGCGCGGTGGCGTCCCTCTGTGCTGGCCGTGGTTTGGGAAGCATCCAGAGGATAGCAGCAAGCCTAGCCATGGCGTCGCTCGCACCGCCCTCTGGCAGCTCGCCAGCAGTGAAGTAGAGGAGTCTGGCATCGCGCGCCTTGTGCTCTCCCTGCCTCCTATCGATGAGATGACACCCAGTGGTGCCGTCATCTTAGAGCTCGGTGAAGAACTCCTGATGAGCCTCATCACCCTCGACGTTCCTCATCAGATGCCCTTCTCTACGGCTCAGCATAGCTACTTTGCCGTTAGCGATTACGAACAAGTCGCCATCACAGGTCTCGAAGAATGCCCCTACATTGAATTCGCGGCAGAGCCAGTCGAGCATCTCGAAGATCCGCTCATGCCTGCTGGGAATATCGATCGTATTTATCATCCGGTAGCCGCAGAGACAGAGATCTGCATCCACGACCCAGCTTGGGGGCGCAGCATTCGCATTCTGCGTGACGGCTCGGAATCTTCTATCGTCTGGAACCCCGGTGCAGCAGGTGCTGCGGGTATGGCCGACCTCGGTGAAGAAAACTACCGTGGCTTCATTGCTGTGGAAAGCTCCGTCGTCCCTGCAGAAAACGTATCCCTGCGCTATGGCGAGACCCACCGCCTGACCACGCGCGTGCAGCTCATTTCCATTGATTAATAGAACCTCTCTCTCATGCAAGCCTTATTAACTCTTGCCGCATCAGCAGGCATTACCGAATGGGTTATCTGCCCATCCACAGCTCTTTTAGAACGCTGCGCGACAGGAATCGCTGGCGTGAAGCGTATGCGTAGCTGGAGCGTGAGCTCCCGTCCGCTCGCCGCTTCCTTCGCCCTCGGGCGCATGCAAGCAGGTGCGAGCCCGCTGGCATTCCTTATCTCGAGTGAACAGCTGCGCGAATTCCTTCCCTTGATCGAAGTCGCGCAGCAGCAGTGCCGCTCCCTCTTCATTCTCAGTGTCGGAGAAGCTCCCACACTGGAAAGCAGCGTAAGCATCTACAGCGGTGAGGATCTGGATGAAAGCACGCTCTACACCTCCCTTCAAGCAGGCAAGCCACTTGTGCTCGCCCTGTCAGAGAATTTCATAGAAGAGCAACTCGAAGCAGGCTGCCCGAAGAAGTGCCCCATGCCAGCTGAGCTCCCTGCTCCAGCCTTCCGTGGCTCGCTTGTAGAGCTCTCCACCCTGCTACGCTTCCGCTATCATGAAGGTATCATTCTTGCCATCGGAGCTCTCGAAGAAAGCGAGCGTGAACCCATCCTTTGGTTTGCTGAGACACTACGCGCTCCAGCCGTCGTCGATGCTTGCAGTGGACTACGCGAAGAGCTCGATAGCCTGCGTCTGTCATGCCCCGAACTCCTCTTGGAGCAGTCTCTGACCTATCACCTCGTGCGCATAGGTGACTTCTCCTCCCTGACTGAGGAGAAAGAAGAGCTATGGAAGCAGGTGGCGGCTCACGGGCGCGGAGAAGTCTTCGATCTCTCTCGCACAGGAGCAAGCCCCCTGAATGAGAACTCCAAGCTCGTAGTGGGGGAACTCGAACAGGTGATGAAAGCCCTCGGCGATGTGCCACAGATAGGCGATGTACTCACCATCCTTCCCTCCTCACGCCAGCGTGAAGGGAAGCTCGAAGAGCTCGTCCTCAGCGATCCGACAGGTGAAGCGGCCGCTATTTTCAATCTCTCCCAGTACGCTAGCCTCGCGCAGAGCATCACCCTAGGAGATAGTCACAGCCACGCGCTCTGGGATGAGCATGCCCAGCACCAGCATCCCATGCATAATGTGAGATGTGCCACAGCAGTGACTGGTCTCTCCCCACTGGGACAGTACCTCGGATTATCGCTGGATGAGAACTACTCCTGCTGCCTCATGTCGCAAGCCTCCCTCAAGGGGCTCGACAGCCAGCAACTCGCAGAACTTCCATCCCTCATGGCGCAGCTGCCTGAGGCGCATCGCGTCATCGTCTTACTCGCACGTGGGCTCGATGAGAGTCTGCGCGACAAGCTCACAGAAGCAGAGCTCGGGAAGCTGGTGAAAGCCTATGATGTCGATGATCTCGATGAGCTTAACAGCTTCACAGAAGGCGATCCCGCGACCATGGTTTTAGAATTATGCTAACAGCATGAGAAATTAACAAAAGGACAGTTGTATAAAATATGAAGGGCTCGCATAGCATGTTATGTGAGCCCTTCAAAATGATCTTTTTTAGTAAATTTATTGCTTGCGACGACGGCGCGCAATCAAGGCCGAGAGTGCCAGCAGGCTGAGCATCGCAGACGAGGGCTCAGGAATGAAGCGAACGCGTAAGCCCCCATCCTCTAAGATCTCCGTGATGTACATATCTTTCTCTAATAGTACTCCGCCAAGATAGAAGTCGATGTTATAAGTATCATCCACGAGGATATCACCAGTACCATCACTAATGATGAGATCGTAGTAATGATAGAAAGTTGCAGAGCCTATGTGCATCTCAATATTGTTAAACTCGAACACAGACTCGCTATTCAGAGTGACCTGAGTGTGATCATTAAGCTCATGCATCGTATTAGCAGTATAGACGAGAGTATCAGCGTATGAAGAGACAAGGTCATTTAATGTTAAGTTCGCATCGACAAAGATATTATTGCTGTTCATCACTGTGCGAATCAGACCTGTATCAGTAGCCGTGCCTGCAACGCGAGTATCGCCTTGTATGTACAAATCACCAGTCAAGGCACCGTTGATATTGATGCCGCGTGCGAGTGTACCACCTGTGAACTCGATGTTACCAAGATTTGTGATTGTAGTCGCATCGTTAAAGTAGTCTGCCAGTGTATTCACCGTGCCTGCTGTTTCTACATTAAGCGAGCTGTTTTGAAGGTAGGCGGTCACGCGAGCTTCTTGTGTATTCTTCTCTTTGTCTGTATACTGGTGCGTCGTCGTGCCTAATTTCAGACCACCATTTTGGACAATGAGTTCCGTATTTTTGATTTCGGCATTGATCATCACATCGTACTGCGCAGATGAGTTTGCGTTCACGATGATTTTACTAGACCCTGCGCCCGCGATGCTATCGTTGAGCGTGACTGTATTATCCCCCTCTGCATTGAAGGTGATGGTACTATTCACGGCATAGATAGCGTTAAAATTAACGTGATCAGCCGCTACTGTCGTGCTTCCATCTTCATTCTCCGTGAAGTCTGCAGACCATGCTTCATAATTCCCAGAAATGAGCACATCTCTATTCAATGCCGACACATTGAGATCGAACCAATTTTCTATGTAGATCGCCCCACCTTTAGCATTCGTCGCTATTGCCGTGCTCGTGGCTGCTACATTGCCTATGAGGTCAGCATCTACGATACTTAATTTCGTATCCTTCGCCTGACTGGTGAGGCTTAAAGCACCTCCTCGTCCTTCGGAATATACTGAGAAAGCAACATTGTTTGTAAATGATCCCGTGAATTTTCCATGATTATCATCGGAGAATGAACTCCCATGCATGGCTATAGCACCGCCAGAGGATATGCTCATATTCTCACTGCCCAAGCCATTTACTGTGACGTGGCTAAAATTGCCATCGAAGGACGCTGTGATATTTCCCACAGTTCCGCTATAGAGCCGTATCGCTCCGCCACCAGCTCCGCCAGTAGTACTCTGCCCTAGCTCTACTTTAGCTGCGTTGTTCGTGAATTTACCGCCTATATCTCCGACTGTTGCATCGGGACCTATGTAGATAGCGCCACCGTACTCTGCTTGGTTTTGATGAAAATTGCCATAGATATTGCCTATGGATAATGTCTCGCTAGGAGTTTCAGAGTACCAATTGCTGATGCTAATAGCCCCGCCACGCGAATAGCTCGTGGTCGCTGTCGGAGGATTTGGCGTGATTTTATTATGAGAGAAATCAGCGTAGATATCACCGATTTCACCTGCTCCCTCTACCCAGATAGCACTGCCGGCTGCAGTCCATCCGTCTGCGGCGGATGCTGCATTATTGAATTGCAGTCGATTCTCTTTATCATAGCCTTGGAACTCGATGCTTCCCCCATTGATCAGAGAGAAAACAGCACCTCCATCCATGCCGTCCACCCCGTCGGGAGTGTCCTTGAAATTATTAAAAGCGGCTATATCCTTGACGATAAACTTTACATTGTTATAAACCTTGCTGGATCCTTTTACCTGAAAGCCTGAGAACTTATCGTCCCCATCAATGATAGTCGACCCATCAGCGTTCCCTGAGATGGTGACTTCTAGGAGCTCTGTGATAGTCGCGTCAGTAGGAGTAGAAGGTAGAAGATATTCTTCATAGCTCTTGGTCAGTGTCGTCGTTCCGCTACCGTAGCTAAAGGTGCTTTCTGGCGATTGTGCCTGTACTTGTGCTAGCGATGCGAGAAGTATTGTTAACAAAGTACTTATTTTCATATCAATATATTCAGGGTGTAGGAAGATCATAGATTTTTTTAATCTCACGGTCAAGTGATTTTTATTTGTATTCTAATAATTTTTTAGAGTGGAGATTTCATTGAAATACATTCACTTACTGTTTTCTGCTGGGAGGATGCTTTTCTACGGAGTAGCACATTTGGGGCGATGTGAAATAAGAATTTTAAAACTTAGGAAGCAGATGGAAAAATCGCCCTTGACCTTATGCAAGGCGCAGAGTAGACTCTCAGCTATGCAGGAGCAGAAACAAGAGATGGAAATCATGGCACCAGCTGGCTCATTTGAGTCATTGGCAGCCGCCCTTCGAGCAGGAGC
>CAYJLR010000023.1:0-21364 GCA_964370895.1 uncultured Akkermansia sp.
AGCTTGCATATTCCATATTATCTATATCAGCATATTTTTAACGAAGTGTCACGTTAATTTTATCTCATTATGTAAGGATTCTCTAACGAAGGTATTCTGAGGTGCTTAGTTTGCTTCCCTGGCATGCGGGTGAAGTGCTTTCCGTCGTTGATCCCGGGGTAGAGCTTGCTTTCGAGACGCCAGCTATCATTTCTGAGGTGGATACTTGCATGATGCTGGCTGCAAGTGGTGCTTCGGCTAGAGTATTAGACTTAGGAGTGATTTCGACGATTGCTATCACCCTTCCACTCTACCACCTGAGGAAGGGGGAGGAAGGTTGCTCTAGTGAAAATGTCCCCTGAGCGAAGAACTGGCTAATGCCAAAGAGTACACATGTTATGATGGTTTTTATCTTGTGATGAAACAGATGTGGGTTTATATATGATTTTTTTTGTTGACTAGTAGTTGTTATACGTTAGAATGGAAAGCTATGAAATTCGAGAATCTTTTTTCTTTGTGTTTTGCTGTGTCATGTCTCGCGGCGACCTCTCTTGCGACTGAACCCACGGCTGCTGGTATTGTTAAATTGGAACAGGGAATGAATGAGTTAGCAGAGAAATTTGCGGCAGTGCAGTCTGCAAATGAACTTACTCCAGCCATGGCACTCGTCGCAGATTTGCAGACGCAATTCGAGAACGATAAGGAGATTCAGACCATCTTGTCGCTGCATGCTGATAACTGCCCACCAGAGTTGAAAGATGAACTTGAACGCGCGCTGAAGGCGAAGGCTCTTTTGCAAGATGCTGCGAAGGCACTCGCGATGGGAGGTATTCTTAGCAGGGGTACGGAAGCTGAGAAGTATAGTCAGTTTTTCTCCCTGATTAAGATTGAAGATTCAGTAGAGCCAGAATTATTGACAGAAGGTGCTCCTGCCTCAGCTATTGCGAACCGCGATGAGCGTATGCAGTGGTGGCGTGATGGGAAGTTTGGTATGTTCATTCATTATGGTTTGTACTCAGGGCTTGCTGGTGAAATAGGTGGCAAGAAGTACCCAGGCTGTGTTGAGTGGATTCAACAGATGTCAGGTGCTGATGAAGACACTTATGTAAAAGAAGCCCTCCCGCGCTTCAATCCTAAATCGGGTAAGGCTGCCGAGTGGGTGAAACTAGCAAAGGAGGCTGGCTGCGCCTACACTGTTCTTACGTCTCGTCATCATGAGGGTTTCAATATGTGGGATACTAAGGGGATTTCTGACTTTAATGTGGTTGCTAAAAAGGGCGTGGATGTCATCAAGGAATACTCCGAAGCCTGCGATAAAGAGGGGGTGAAAGCTGGTTACTATGTCTCCACTATCGACTGGAATCACGCTGACTATGATCCGACTGGTTCTGGTATTTCCTACCCAGCTGGTAACTATACTCAGGCTCAGGATGGGAAGCGTAAGTTTGGTAACCATGCTGCGTATAAGAAGTACCTTGAAGATATATTTTCAGCGCTCGTGAATAACTACCGCGTCGATCTCGTGTGGTGGGACTTCAGCCAGCCAAACTTCCAAGGAGATCATGCGTGGAATGCCACACGCCTCATGGAGATACTCTTCAAGAAGTACCCCATGGCGATACAAAATAATCGACTTTATCACTCTGATAATCATCTCTCAGAAGGCGGTATTAAAGTAACTCCTCATTCGAAGGGCGATTACTCCACAGCCGAGCACCATGTACCTGCTACAGGGATAGCTGGCGACTGGGAAACATGCCAGACATTGAATGGTACTTGGGGTTATTCTGCGGAGAATCAGCAATGGAAAACTTCCTCTCAACTTATTCGCGAACTCATCGACACTGTAAGCCGAGGCGGGAACTACCTGCTCAATATAGGCCCTGAGCCTGACGGTAGCATTCCTGTCGAAAGTATCCGTTTGTTCAAGGAAATAGGTGCATGGATGAAGGTGAACGGTGAGGGTATCTATGGCACACGCGCAAATCCTCTCCCTGTTGAGCTCACATGGGGGCGTCTCACACACAAGGGTGATGATCAGACATTCATCCATGTATATGAACGTCCCGCTGATGGGATAATTACGATTCCATGCTTGTTTGAAGGTGAGGTGAAGGCAACCGTACTTGCGGATGGAAAGTCTATTAAAGTGACAGAGGATAAGGACAAGAAACAGAGCTCCTTCGACCTCTCTGGTATAGAGATGAACCCTAGCGCCACTACGATAAAGGTTGTAGGAAAACGCATCATGCCATAACCTTATGTTGAAATCTCTCTCCCTCTGTACTTTTCTTTTGAGCTCTCTGTTAGGGGGAGCGGAGATGCAATTTTATGTAGCCCCTCACGGCTCTGATGCTGCTGAGGGTAGTGTGGAAAAGCCCTTTGTGACTTTGGAACGAGCGCGTGATGCCGTCGCGCGAGCACGTCAGCAAGATTCCCGTCAGGCAGTCAGCGTCTATCTTCGAGAGGGTACTTATGAGCTCAAGCAAGCTTTCATCTTAACAGCGAAAGATGGGGGCTCGCCCGAGGGCAGGGTTACTTATCAAGCTTATCCTCACGAGAAAGTCCGCCTCCAAGGCGGACGTCGCCTCTCCCTGACTTGGGAAGAATATAAGAAGGGAATCTACCAAGCCCAAGTCCCCGAAGGGCTAGACTTCAGCACGCTCTACGTGAACGATAAAGCTCAGGTGCGTGCCCGCTATCCGAATGCCGATGAGACGATCAAGCCCTTCGGCGGCTACGCAGCGGATTGCCTCTCACCTGAACGCGTGCGCCAGTGGGAGAATCCGCAAGGTGGATTTTTCCATGTGCTCACACGCTCCATGTGGGGTGGCTTTCACTACGAAATACTAGGCAAGAAGAATGAGGGAGAGGTGATACTCGGTGGAGGTAAGCAAAACAACCGCCCCGAGAATGGAATGCATGATAGCTATCGCTTCGTGGAAAATATCTTCGAAGAACTCGATGCGCCAAAGGAATGGTACCTTGACCGCGAGGCGAATATACTCTACTACTACCCAGAAGATCAGCTAGATCTCGACGCGGCGAAGGTCGAGTACGCCTCGCTGGAGACTCTTATCGAGCTGCGTGGTACGGAAAAGAAGCCCGTGCAGTATGTGCGCATCAAGGGGCTGAAACTTGCGCGCACTTGCCCTAGCTTCTTGAAAAATGCCGAGCCTCTCCTGCGAAGTGACTGGACGATTTATCGCGGTGCGGCAGTTCTCTTTGAGGGGACGGAGCATTGCGAGCTCATCGATTGCGAATTGACAGAGCTGGGTGGAAATGCAGTATTCTTTAATAATTACAACCGCGAGAGCGGTGTATCAGGCTGCCATATCCATGAGGTGGGGGCGAATGGTATTTGCTTCGTTGGGGATAGCTCCGCTGTGCGTAATGGGAAGTTCGTCCCCTACGGACCTCGCGTCAGTCTCGATGAGATGGATAAGACGGTAGGACCTCTGCACGGAAACTACCCTCAGCATTGCTATGCTTCGGATAATCTCATCCACGACATAGGTAGACTGGAGAAGCAGGTCGCAGGCGTGCAGATCAGCGTCTCAGCCTTCATTGATATCATACACAATAGCATCTACGAGGTGCCACGAGCAGGGATTAATATAGGTGAGGGGGCATTTGGCGGACATTTACTGGAGGGGAATGATGTCTTCGATACGGTACTAGAGACCAGCGACCATGGTGCATTTAATAGCTGGGGGCGCGACCGATACTGGGGCGCGGATATTAAGACGACTGACCGCTTCATCAAGGAGGCAGGGCATAAGATCATCCTTCTTGATATACTCGCCCCGACACGTATTCATCACAATCGCTTTAGCTGTGCGCATGGATGGGATATAGATCTCGACGATGGATCTAGCTATTACATTATTAGTGATAATCTCTGCCTTCAGGGCGGGATCAAGCTGCGCGAAGGTTACTACCGAAGTGTGTATAATAATATCTGCCTCAATAATGCTCTCCACCCCCATGTCTGGCAAGCTGATAGTGGAGATCGCGTGTGTGGGAATATCTTTGGTGCGAAGCACCAGCCTATCTCCATGGATCACTGGGGGAGTAAGATAGATGAGAATTGGTTCATGTACGAGTCTGACCTCAAGGCCTCACAGCAGTGGGGGATAGAGGCGGGGAGTAAGGCTGGCACGCCTCTCTTCATTGACCCCGCGAAGGGAGATTTCCGCGTGCAGATTGGCAGCCCCCTTCTGCGTGTGGGCTGGAAGAACTTTCCCATGGATGATTTTGGCGTGCGTCTCCCCGCTATGAAATTAATAGCAAGGCAAGCTCCCATTCCCCATGTCCAGCAGCCGAGCTCAGAATCCGAGCGTAGCTATGCTGTTTTAGGTGGTGAAGTGAAGAAGCTGAGCACGGATGGTGAGGTCTCTGCTACTGGTATGGATGGGAAGAGGGGCTTGCTCGTCATCCGAGCTCCTCAGGAGGGTGTGTTTGCAAAAATATTCATATTAAAGCGCAATGATGTCATCTTGAAAATTAACGGACAAGAAGTAGGCGATGTCGATGAGCTGAAGAATGCCGCTCTGCATGGTCAAGGTATTCGTGAGCTGACTCTGTGGCGTAATCAGGCAGAGTGTGTGATGCGATTTGAGGGTGATGAGGTTTAAGCCGTATTTATTAGAGATTAGATTAGTATTTTCCAACGAAAAAAGCCTTGAAAAAATAGTTGTTTTGTGAGATTATCCCTGTAAATGTCAGATTTACCAAAAGCATACGACCCGAAGAATGTAGAGCAAAAGTGGCAAGATAAATGGATGCAAGAGAAATGCTTCCAAGCCGATCCAGCATCCTCTAAGGATGCCTATAGCATCGTCATCCCACCCCCGAATGTGACAGGGGTGCTCCATATGGGTCACGTACTGAATAATTCTATTCAGGATATCCTCGCCCGACGCGCACGTCAGGAGGGGAAGGAAGTTCTCTGGTTGCCTGGTACTGACCACGCAGGTATCGCTACGCAGGCTCGCGTTGAAAAAGAACTCGCTAAGCAGAATCCACCGCAGACTCGTCACAGCGTAGGACGTGAGTCCTTCATCGATATGGTTTGGGAGTGGAAGGAAAAGCATGGCGGTATCATCATCAAGCAGCTTCAGAAGCTGGGCTGCTCCTGTGACTGGGAGAGAGAGCGCTTCACGATGGATGAAGTCTTCGCCCCGCAAGTGCTCGATACCTTCGTTGACCTCTTTAAGAAAGGGAATATCTATCGTGGCTACCGCATGGTGAACTGGGATCCTGTCCTCCTGACAGCTCTTTCTGATGAGGAAGTCATCATGACTCCTGCTACAGGGAAGTTCTACACCATACGCTACAAGCTAGCAGACGGAAGCGGAGAGCTTCAGGTCTCCACTACTCGCCCCGAGACTATCATGGCGGACGTGGCTGTCGCTGTACACCCAGAAGACCCACGCTTTGCGCATCTCATTGGCAAGACTGTATTACGCCCTCTTAATGAGACGGAGATTCCCATCATCGCAGATGAAGGTGTCGAGATCGACTTCGGTACAGGCGCTCTGAAAATCACGCCTGCTCATGACAAGATGGACTTTGAAATCGGCACGAAGAATAAGCTGGAATTCATCTCCGTCATCGATGCTCATGGTAAGATCGACTGTCCAGATCTTCCTGAATTGCACGGTAAGGATCGCTTCGAAGCGCGCGCACTCGCGGCTACGATGCTGGAAGAAAAGGGGCTTCTCGTTAAACAGGAACATTATGAGAATAACGTAGGCATGAGTGAGCGTTCTGGCGTTCCTGTCGAGCCTCGCCTGAGTATGCAGTGGTTCTTGAAGTATCCTTGTGTCAAGGAAGCGAGCGATGCCGTAGCAAATGGTGATATCACTTTCCGTCCAGCTCGCTGGGCGAAGACCTATGCTCACTGGATGAATGGCATTCAGGACTGGTGCATCAGCCGTCAGCTCTGGTGGGGTCATCGTATCCCCGTCTGGTATAGAAAAGAAAAGGCACAGCAGCTCCAAGAGGCCACCAAGCTTGATATCCAAGACGCCGCTGCCGGTGATCTCTATGTCGGCTCTACGCCACCTTCTGATCCTGAAAACTGGGTGCAGGATGAAGATGCGCTTGATACATGGTTCTCTAGCTGGATCTGGCCTTATGCTACGATGGACAAGGCTTGCCTGGCTAAGTTCTATCCTACTTCTGACCTCGTCACAGGACCCGATATTCTCTTCTTCTGGGTGGCACGTATGATCATGGCTAGCTACCACTTCATGGGTGAGAAGCCATTTAACGACGTCTTCTTTACTTCCATCGTACGTGACTTACAGGGTCGCAAGATGAGCAAGTCACTGGGCAATAGCCCAGATCCACTTGACCTTATCGACCTGTACGGTGCAGACGGACTCCGATATGGTCTGATGCGCATCGCGCCTACAGGTTCTGACATCAAGTTCGATGAGAAGCAGATTGAAGAAGGTAAGAACTTCGCGAACAAGATTTATAACGCAGTACGCTTCCGCATGATGCAGAGCGAGCTCGATGCTTCTGTCACTCCTGAGTTCTCAGCCGTGCATATTGACATCTTAGCGAAGCTTAAGACTCTTCATGAGCAAGTGGCTAATGCCCTGTCTAAGTATGAGTTTAATACCTATACGCAGTCACTGTATAACTTCTTCTGGAATGAATACTGCGCCCTCTTCCTCGAAGCTGTGAAGAACGATCTTCGCACGGAAGAAGCTCTAGGTCTGAAGAAGGCGACACTGATGACGATGGACACGGTGCTGCTCCATTACCTCAGCCTTCTTTCTCCCATCATGCCTCACCTCGCTGAGGAACTCTGGGAAAGCCTCGGATTCAACAAGGATATGGATGGTAAGCCTCTGATGTCCACTCTGCTGCCTGACGCTGATGGACTTCTATGCGACTTTAGTGCTGAGGCTATCGCATCGGCTCAGGAGCTCGCTTCTAGCATCTACGAGAGTGCGAACCGCGGGCGTAACCTCAAGGCTGAGTATAACCTTGCTACAAACAAGAATGTGCGTTTCATCATCAAGCCTGCGCAGTCAATGGGTGTCGATACAGCACAGCGTTTAGCCCTGCTTGCTGGGGCGAAGGCTGTTGATATCGATAGCGATTATCAAGCTGATAAGGGAACTCCTACAAGCCTCTGCTCTCTCGGTGAGCTTTTCATGCCTCTTGATGGTCTCGTCGACCTCGATGCTGAGCGCAAGCGCCTGACAAAGGAGCTCGATAAAATTCTCTCAGAAATAACTAAGAGTGAAGCTAAGCTTAATAATCCTGGCTTCGCTGACCGTGCACCTGCTGCCGTCGTAGAACAAGAGCGCGCTCGACTTCTTGAATGGTCGCAGAAGAAGGATCAACTTGTCTCCATGCTAGACGCATTACAATAATACTATGTCCTCAGTCTTCCTCCAGCAGCTTCCTACTGCAACTCAAGCCATACTTCAAGCGATAGGTATCAATAATGATGTCCAATTAGCTGAAATAGCTGAAGAGAGACTCATTAAAGATCTGGAAGAGTACTTTAGCTTTTTCCCGAAAAAGGCTCAACCAGAACTTCTTGAGCTTGCGCCTCGACTTAGCTTGAAGGTGCGAGAGTTCTTAATATTGAAGAATATAGAATTCGTAGATCCTACCGTTAGCATGGTAGTTAAGGAGTCTATGCCTTCAGTTCAGATGAGAGAGGCGACTATGCCTGCGACAGAAGACTTCGAATCAGCTGTTGCTAAAAAGCATACACGTAATATTTACAAGCAGGGGTTGACAAATGCTATTCGCTACAGGCGCTCCTTTACTTGCTATATAGGAGCGATCTGCACCTGTATTATCATACCACTTCTGCTTTCGGGACTTCTGTTGCCTGTCTACATGCTCTTTAACACGGGTGTACCTATTGATAAGGCTAAGGACTATCTCATAGCAGTGGCTGTATTGAGCGTCATCTACTACATAAGTGGGAGCATGTTCCGCTGTCAGGTATGCCATATTAATATTTACAGCATGAGGAAGTTCCCCCGTCACCGTCACGCGCACCGACTACCTCTGCTGAATACATCCATTCCTACAGCTTTGACAGTGATGACAAAGTTGTGGTTCCGTTGCCCCGCTTGCGGTACTGCTCAAAAGCTCTTCCGCAAGAAGCACTCAAAGAAGTCAAAATCATGATTAGGAAGATAGGTATTACCCTGCTACTCAGCTCTCTGTCTCTCCACGCTGTGGAAGAGAAGAAAGAGATCACCACTCATACACAGTACTCGGTTAGCCTCGTTGCCTTGCTGCAGAAAACGCTGACGAGTTTACAGGCTTGCCAAGATGCTGCGAGCACAGAGGCTCAGCTGCCTAAGCTTAGAGAGTATCAGAAAGAAATGGATGAGCTCTCTCGCGCCCTTGTGAGGCTCCCATCACCTTCTGCTGTAGACTATGTGCAGGCACAGGATCAGCTCATTGAGTTCAATCGCACATGGAGACTTATCAGTGAAGAGATACAGAGACTCGGTCGCGAAAAGCTTCTTTCGGAAGAGTTAATTGAGATTTTGAAGGTGCAGGTGTAAAAAAAATGGATAAGGACTTTCCTAGATCTAGTACATAATTTTTTTTGACACTACCAGATGAGAGCATGTGAAGGGATGCTCAATTTTCGCTGATTTTTTACTCTTGCAAAAGGTAAATTTTTCTTTAATATTTTTGTAGGAATAAACCAAACTAACTACGATGAAAAACGGAAAAAAACTCATACCCAACGCTCGAGGAGCCTCTGAAGCGCAGAAACTTGCAGACTTCATCCTCTCTACGCAGCGCAGTTGCATCCTTCGCCTATCCCCAGAACTCTCGAAGGAAAAGCTCTCGTATCCACAGTTTTTCCTGCTTGCCTACCTCGCAGAAGGAGAGGGGCTCTCCATGACAAATATAGCCAAGATGATGGGGCATTCTACAGCTGCAGCGACAGGTATGGTCGACAAGCTTCAAGAGCTCGGTTACATCCATCGTAGTACAGCAGCTGCTGATAGAAGAAAGATTCTCGTGCACATCACCGAGAGTGGTCTCAATATCGTCGCTGAGATGCGTAACAATCTCGTGGACGATATCGCTGATATGCTCAGTCAGCCAAATCGCGAAGCTACTCTCCCTCACTCTCGCACCGTCCTCGACAAGCAGAAAAAAATCACTAAGTCCGTCAACTAAAACTCAGCACTATTTTTAATACCATGGAAAACTACAAGCCTTCTTATCTCGACAGAATTAACGAGCAGCCAGACATTATTGCTCGCTTCATCACCCGTCAGTCTGATCTACCAGTAACAACAGATCGCAAGGTGATGCTCGATACGCTTCGCCCACGTCATAACCAGATCATCGAAGAGCAGGGTATCTGCCCATCCCTCCTGCGTACAGCAGAGCAGGTGCATGGTGATAATGTAGCCCTTGTAGGTGATATCGGTTGTTACTTCCCTGTAGAGGGTGTGGACGCACTCGTCTGCTCACGTACAGCTGACTGCTGTCTGGGTATCTATGTAGCTGACTGTGCTGCTGTATGGATCTACGATACTCGTACAGGTGCACGCGGTCTTCTTCACTCTGGTAAGATAGGTACGGAGCTCAATATTGTCGAAAAGACACTCAATGCTATGTACAAGTATGAAGGTACGAAGCCAGAAGACTGCATCGCTACGATCTCCCCCTGCATACGCCCTCCTCATTTTGAAGTAGACATCGCTAGCGAGATTAAGGCTCAATTAGCAGCGGCAGGTGTGAAGGCTGAAAATATCATAGATAGCGGTATTGACACTGCTACGAACACGGAGAACTACTACTCCTACCGTGTGGAGAAGGGGAACACGGGACGCATGCTTGCGCTCTTTGGTCGCCACCCTCACTAATATTTCAATGATAGAGGATATCCTCCAGCGAAAAAAAGAATTACGGCACACGATGATCATGCATCTGTGTGCCTCTTTCGCATCTACTGAGAGCAGAGATATGCGCTCTACTCAGCTTAGAAAAAAGCTTGATAGCTATATGAGCGTGAGAGATTCTCTGTATGTTGCCATCTACGCGCCACAGCGTCATGAGCTTAACCTGCTCCCTCTGCTGCAGGAATATCCCCAGCACCACTATGCCTTCCCTCGCTGCGTGACAGCTACGCGAGAGATGGAGTTTTACCTCGTAGACGATAAGCAGCAGCTAGAGGCTGGCGCCTATGGCATTCTAGAGCCGCGTGAGACCTGCGAGCTTATTTCTGCGTCTCAGCTCGATATCATCATTGTCCCAGGGGTAGCCTTCGGGGATGGGGGTGAGCGATTAGGTCATGGTGGTGGTTATTATGATCGCTTTCTAGGGAGGGCTCCTCAAGCTAAGTTTCTCGCGCTCGCTTTTCGGGAGCAGCGCAGCGCTGACATCCCAGTAGAGAAGCATGATACTCGCATGGAGAGCATACTCTGGGAGGACTGATTCCTCGATGCTTTGATCGATTCTTGAAGCTTTATTCTTGCCATGCGAGCATGCTAAGCTTAGAATAACACACATATGAAGCAAGTAGCCCTCGCTCTTTCAGGAGCATCATTAGCACTAGGTCTCGTGGCACCTGTCCTCGCAGATATTAATGCCCCCGAGAATTACCCTAAGGAATATGAACAGTTTCTCAAGGACTTAGATGCGCAGCTAAAGGATAATGGTTACGATTTCAGCACGGCTGCTAATACAGTATTCTTAGCGACAAATGATGAACTGGCTCTCCCTCTCTGGATGGAGAAAGCTGCTGCGGCAGATCACCCAGTCGCTATCTATTATCTTGCTAACCAGCGTCGCCTCGTTCTTTTTATGAGCAATCCTCAGGATACAGATGCCAAAGAGGCAACTGATCTTTACAAGCTCTACGAAAAGTCTGCGAAGAAGGGATTCGTACCTGCGATTATCCACCAAGCAGGTGGACTCATCAATGGTATAGGTGTAGAAAAGGACAAGGATCAGGCTATTCGCATACTTGCCACGGCAAGTCGCGATGGTAACAAGCATGCGCGTCTACGCTGGCTCCAGATCACAGAGCGCCTCATGACGGAGAAGGACCTAGCGCGTAAGGAGGTGGCATTTGAAATTGAGCGCGGAAATGATTTTATTATTCTTGAAGCGGCTCGCCTATCAGAAGATCCTGAAAAGAGATTAGAATACTTACGCAAGGCGGCAGAGCTGAATAATGGCAATGCCTACGCGGAGCTCTCTCGCATTCTATCAAGTACAGATCCAGCTAGCAGCTTTACGCTGGCTGTGAAGGGGGCACAAGCCTTCAATGCCGATTGTATGGCCACGGTAGGCTACTGCATGCTAGATCCAGAATTCGGGAAAAAGGTAGCGAAGGGTGTGGAGATTCCCTATGACCCAGCGAAAGGAATGTACCTGCTGAAAATGGCAGCCATGCTGCATGCTCCTTACGCTCACTCCCTGCTGGGTAAGATGTATCAAGAAGGACTTTTCGGTGTGGCGAAGGATGATACTCGAGCTTTCCGACATTTTGAGCAGGCTACACTACGTCGCGACGCCCAAGGTCAGCTCTCTTACGCGTACAGCCTTCTCAAGGGGCTAGGTGTGGAAGCGCAGCCCGAAGTGGCGATGCGTCATCTCATCTACTTAGCGCGACAAAATGTAGCCCAAGCTATCGCCCTTATTGCCTACAGCCACTACAAGGGCTTAGGTGTGAAGAAGGATACTGGTGAAGCTGTACAGATTCTTGAGGATCTCGCACTGACGTACCCAGTGGCCTATATCTACCTCGCTGATTTGAAGGCTCTGGAAAAAGACCCTTCGACGCGTGATGAGTCCGCTGCTGAGCATTATCTTCGCCTAGCTGGCTTAGGTATGAATGAGGAAGATGTGGCTGAATTCTACAAAAAGATCCAAGAGAAAAAAGACTGGATATTCGCTTTGTAAGAAGATTACATACGGCATTATAATGCTTGATTTTTAGCTAGGCACCTCAGCGATGACGGTGCCTATGCTTGTCAAAGAGGAAGAACTATGCTATACTAACATCGGTTCAAGCAAATACATGGATAAATGGCGAAAACGGAAGTATGAGATATGGGAATTTCCCGAGGTCTTATCAGGGATACTCATTCTCTTCTCCATCTTATGGGAGCTAGGTTTCATGCGGACGGCTGTCCTGCCTGCTGATCAGTTTTCTTTCTTACTCTCCACTCATATGCTAGTGTGCTGGCTCGTGTGGTTTAATACGCTTGTCGTGCTCATCCATGCCATCATCTTTTATAAGCGTAAGCAGAAGAGTAAGCATCCCATACCTATCTTTATCCTCTGGCAGTTCTTCGTGGGCATCCTCGCCTCTATATGCTTCGCATTATGTGTACACTATCTTTCTAGTCACGCTCTGACGGCAGCATTCTACTGGTGCAGCGTTTTGCTGAGTCTTATAATAGGGATATTCTCTATCATTAACATCATCAGCTGGATAGCGCAGTGGCGCGGAGAGAAGATCAAGTCTAGCTCGCCTAAGTGGTCTCCTGCTCTGATATTCTTCACGAGCATGCTGGCCTTCATCCTTATCAGCACACTTCTCTTACTGACGCCGGGGGCTACGCATCAGCCTATAGGTGTCATAGACGCCTTCTTCATGTGCTCGAGTGCGACCGCTATTACTGGCCTGAGTACGCTGAATATCGAAGAGGTATTCACACCCTTTGGGAAGGGCGTGATACTCATGAATATTCAGATAGGAGCACTCGGTGTGATGACCTTCTCTTACTTCGTGATGATCATGATAGGGAAGCGTCTTGCAATTAAAGAGAAGGCTACATTCTCAGGAATCTTGGATCAGCAGGGGGTAAGTGTCGTGCCGGCACTTCTTAAAATCGTCGTTTCTGTGACTGTGCTGGTAGAAGCCATGGGAGCGATAGCGCTCTATTTTGCATGGAAGGACATCCCTGAGATGCAGCAGTACAATGTGTTTGCGACTGCTATTTTCCACTCTGTATCCGCTTTCTGTAATGCGGGTATATCCACCTTTTCCGCGAACATGGATGCTCCCTTCTTACAAGAAGTGCGAGCAGGGCAGTTCATCATGATGATCATCATGTTTGCAGGTACAGTAGGCTTCGGTGTCTACTTAGAAAGTTACGCTCGCCTGAAGAATAAGCTGAGGGGTAAGAAATCCACCCTACGCTGGACGACCCACTGCTGGCTCGTTATTCGTGTCACAGCTATTGTCATCATAGGCGGTACGCTCGTTCTGAGTTTTCTTGCGATGGTAGAGCCGTCAGTACAGAGCTCGCGCTCATGGTTTGACCTGTCGTGGGAAGCCCTCTGGAATAGCGTCGGTCGCTCTGCAGGCTTTAACCTGAGTAATCTGAACGACTATGGCCCTGCCTATAAGATGTTCCTCTGTGTACTCATGTTTGTAGGGGGGAATCCTGCTGGTACTGGCGGCGGTGTCTTCGCCCCAGTCGTGGCTCTCTGTATTCTTGAGATCTATCGTGTCCTGCGTGGTAGAGAAGACTTAGAACTACACCAGCGACGTATCGCACGCGCTACGGTGAATCGCGCGATGTCTACGGTGGTTCTTTCCATTATCTGGATCGTGCTCATGACCATGATTATCATCGTGCTTGAGCCACAGATTGCCGCGAAGGATAATGGTATGCTGCGCATCCTCTTCGAAGAGATAAGTGCCTACACGACAACCGGCTTCTCACTCGGCATCACGGGAGAACTATCAGGCGCGTCAAAGATGATTCTATCCTTTAGCATGATTTTTGGTCGCGTAGGTATGTTTACCTTCATGATGATCTTCATTCGTCAGGGCGACCAGAGATTACTCCGTTATCCAGAAACGCGTCTACCACTCACTTAATAAAGTTTTAGTATTATTAAACCCCGCAAATAAGAAATATATGAGATTTGTCATCATTGGTTTAGGTCAGTTTGGTCGAGCATTAGCGCTACACCTCTCCAAGGGAGGTTATGAAGTTACTGTACTCGATGAAAAAGAAAATGTCGTCACAGAGATAAAAGATAATGTAGCCTACGCTGTTTCAGGTGACGCTATGGATGATAAAGTTCTTCGCCAGATGGACATCGTCGGAGATGATATCCATGTGATAGTCGCCATCGGTGAAGGCTTCGAACGCAGTATACTCATCACAGCCCAGCTGAAAGAACTAGGCGTGAATAATCTCTACGTGCGCTCGGCTAATCACCTTCATAGCAACGTCCTTAAACACATCGGTGTGAAGGACCTATTCCGTGTGGAGGATGTAGCCGCGAAGCAGCTCGTCTCCCACTTCCAGAATGAAGGTTTGATGCGCCTGCGCAGAATGGATCACAACCACTCGCTAGCCGACATCAATCTACCTGAGCAATGGATAGGCAAGAAGCTAATCGACGTGAATCTGCGCGCGAAGCATCAGTTAAACCTCCTGACCATACGTCGCGGTGTCACCCTAGAGCTCGCATCTTCGGACGATGTCTTCGATATGCCTGAGCCACCCGTGATCGATACTCCTGCACCTGACCTCGTGTTTGAGAAGGGGGATATTCTCGTCGTCTTCGGTAAGGATGATGATCTGAGCCGATTTGTACATTACTACAAACTATAGTTTTATGGCTCAAGTTACCCTACCTAGCAAGCAGTACGCTGGCTATATCTTCGACCTCGATGGCACCCTTGTCGATAGCATGGGACTGCATTACCGTGCGTGGAGACAGGCACTAGCTTATCATGGCGCACCTGCTGAGGTATTCCGCGGGCAGGAGTTTGTGAACTATGGCGGGCGCGCTGCTGTAGATATCGTCAATTCTCTTAATGAAACATATGGGCTCAGCCTCGAAGCCGAAAAGGTGGCTGAATATAAGCGCGAGCTCTACTTGAAGTTCCTCGCTGATGGGGCACTGGAAGGAATAGAAGAAACAGTAGAACTTGTTAAGAGCCTTGCAGCACAGGGTATACCATACTCCATAGGTACAGGCAGTGCTCCGAAGGGCGCACTGGCTACTCTTGCGTCCGTCGGTATAGAAGACCTCTTCCCCATTATCGTAACGCCAGAAGATGTTCCAGCTGGTCGCGGAAAGCCTATGCCTGATATCTTCCTCCTCTGCGCAGAGCGCATGGGGGTAGCCCCCGCAGAATGCGTCGTATTCGAAGATGCACAGCCTGGTATCGACGCCGCTATCGCTGGAGGGATGGATTATGTCTTCGTCGACTCCATCGATATAGAAGCGTGGGAACGCTCAGAAGCATAGTTTAATTACTTATTATAGGAGTCTATCAGACTCAGACATGCGTCACTCAGCCAGCCTTCGGGGATGGCTGATTTTTTTTGCAGACAGTCACGCAGTAGGGAAGAGGAAGCAGGGTGATGCCCATCAATGAAAATGGCAGAAGTACCTTCTCTTTCTACGGGCGCGTTGAGCCTGTGGTGCACGATAAAGGTGAGCTGATCCTGTAGGTAGTCGAAGCGTGCCCATTTATGGAGCATCTCCCACTGATCGACCCCCATGAGCCAGTAGAGCCTCGCTTCTGGATGCTGCTCGCGCATGAGCTCGACGACGCGCCATGACCAGCTAGGTGGGGGGAGTCGTAGATCGAGCTCTGAGACCTCTGCCCATGGCATATGAGCAGTCATACAGTGCAGGAGCTCTAGTCTCTGTTCATCTGTGAAATAAGTCTCCTGCTCACGCTTAAAAGGAGAGCGTGCCGCTGGGAGGAAAAGTAATTTATCTAGGCCTGCAAGCTCGTGGGCGCGCTCAGCGAGATGTAGATGACCTGCATGTATAGGGTCAAAGCTCCCGCCAAAGAGGCAGATCTTTTCACCTGTTGACATAGAGTGAAGGAAAATTAGAGTCCTACTGTGTTCTTATAAGGTAAGAAGCCACCGATAGGTACCTTAACCCACTTATTTTCATTAGGCAGCTTGCGGTACTTCTTGATGAAGTTCGTCAAGTGACCATAATTCTTTGGCGTCTTGGCGATGCCTTGTTGTCCACAGTTGATGAGGACATTGTAATGAAGTTCTGCATGTAGATGGGCTGGATACATCCCATTATTCGTTCCTATTGTCCCGACTTGGTCTCCGCGCATGACGATCTGGCCGAGCTTTACATCGATTCTATCGAGGTGGCTGTAGAGTGTCTGTACGCAGATGACGCGGTTAAGCTTTGGTTCGCGATAAGCGTGGCGCACGATGACGACCTTTCCCCAGCGTCCTTTTGCATCGGAAGCGTAGGTGACGAGTCCGTGTCCTATGGTGTAGACAGGGTCGCCGAGGTCGGTGTTACCACCGCCTACGCCATTCCAGTCCTCACCGAGGTGGCGTGGTGTCTTGAAGCGTATGCCGCGAGCTTTATAATAATTCTTCGCGTCAGGTTTCCCCACTGGGTAGTCAAATCCGTCTGCCAGAGGCACAAACGCCCATTTCCCATCATCTGTTCTCTTCGCCATCGTTACACCAAAGCAAGAAGCGGTGCTTATCACTAGAGCAAATAGGATAAAAACAAGGTAGCTGTGAGATTTCGGCATGGAGGCACTCTATCAGATTTCTTTCGTGAAATCAAGCTTGAAATGAATAATGACTTTTCTACTATTTTCACTTGGCGCAGGTTCTCGTAATTAGTTTTTAGAAAAAAGAATGTAAAAATGCGTGGAAAAATCCCTTCACGATTTTGTGCTACTAATTACGAGAAGTCTTCTTAATAGCTCCTCCTACTTTAGTGCGTTTTTTGTGTAACTTTAAGCCTCGCTCTTGTATTACAAGGAGCGAGGCTCAAATGCTTTTAGCTTGAGCTCTTAGTTAAGCCGCTTTTCGACGACGTCGTGCGAGTAATCCAGCGAGAGCCAGAAGACTCATCGTCACAGTGCTTGGCTCAGGGATGTAGATAGCCAGGTTACTATTAAGGAGCGTGGTCGTGCCTAGAGCTGTACCAGAAAATAAAGCTGTACCCTCTAAGCTTCCATCGTAGACATGAATCATAATATCACCGTAGCCCATATTGAACTGATCAAGACTTAGACCTCCTAGTGTAAAGTTCCCAATTTCGAAGGCCACTATTCCATTTTCTATCTGAGCTGTGAATTTGTCAGCATCGCTTACAATAAGGTTGAGCGTGAGGCTATTGTTGAGGATGACTGTCCCGACATTCAAGGATGTAAGACTATAGACGAGCATGCTTTCTATACTTCCTTCGTTGGTACTCAGACCATGGGTCAGTGTCCCTGTAGATACATTATCATCTATTGTGTGATCATTGAGAATGACAGTGGCTTCGTTACCGTTGAGTGACGAGCCGAGGCCTTGATGTACATTGCTAAGCGTGAGTTCCGATTTCTCAGCGAGCTGTACATGTGTACTGGTTAATGTGCTATTCTCAATGACACCTTTTGCACCAGCGACGAGATCTACGCGCGTATTGGTGAGTGTCGTGCTATTGATATTGCTTGTGCTGGGATCTATATGGGTCAGAGTTTTGCTAGCTCCCGTGATGCTGCTTCCTTCTGCTTGACCGCTGATGGTGAGTGTGCCCACATTTACCGTGGCACCTTCACCGAGTGTCACATCATTGCTTAAGCTGACTCCTGCCCCTACAGACAGCGTGCTGCCTGTGCTTATTTCTACACTACTCGTCCCCAAGGCATCCCTATCATTTATGGTGAGCCTACCTTGGATCTCTGTCATGCCTGAGAAGTCCACGCTAGCATTATCTAATGTGACATCAGCCCCCGCTTCAATCAAAATCGTACCCGCACCGAAGAAGCCGCTGTCTGCTTCTTGCGTGAATCCTGTGTTCAACCTAGCGCGCCCTGTGCTGCCCTCTTCAAAAATGACATTCACATCTGTTTGACCAGAAAGCGTTTTGTCTGTATCGCTGATAAGGATATCGCCCTGCACGATGTAGCTGAGTACTCCATTGCTGTAGTTCAGGGTGGTGATAGAGCTATCAAGTCCCGTGATCTTGCTTAAATCGACCGCACCACTGCTCAGCCATGAGTCGATATCAGCTGTGCCAGTGCCTGTGAAGAGATTTAGACTGTAGTTCTCACCACTCTGGGTGAACGCTATGTCTGTCAAATCAAGCATAAGATCGGAATTGAAGGTTAAGCTCGCATCACTCCCAATATTGATGGCAGAGCTGTAGTCCCATGTACCCTCCATTGTTAAGCTGCTTCTGTCGCTCACAGTTATGCTACCAGTTGTCGTACCACTGATGTCCACAGCCCCCTTTACCTGAAGCTTGCCCGCAAAGGCGCTAAAACCTGAGAGGCTACTGCTATCAGCTATGATATCGTTTGCAATAGCGTGATTATTAAGATTAAGGCTAGCGTGGAGGAGCGTAACTGTACCTCCTGAACCAAAGGCAGAGGCGTTACCTACTTCAAGATTAGCTGTTTCAATTCTAGTGTTTCCAGAGTAGGTATTAGCAGCGGAGAGTATAAAGGTCTGAAGGTTCTCTCTAAGCTCGCCGCTAGGCGTCTCCATGAGACCTCTGATAAAGAGCCCTGCATTCGAGCCTTCAGCATTGGAAATAACATCTTTGAAATTCACGTTGAGGACGTTCATCTCAGCATTTACGTAGATGCTTCCTGTTCCGCTCAGTTTGAGTGTGTTAAGGATATTAGTGTTCTGGCTTGCTGCAGTTATAGTTGCCCCCGAGGCGATGTTTGTGTTGATATTGGAATCACTAGCATTACTCGAGGACTCAATTGTTTGGTTTGAGAGAAGTAGAGTTCCTCTCTCTGCTACATTGAGATTGATTGTACCACTTTTGGAGACTCCATAGAGCCCCTCTCTGAGCTCTAGAGTTCCTCCTTCTCTGACGTTGAGCGTGCCAGTTGCATCTTGATTAGAGATGCCTGAGTTCAGGATCAGTCTACCACTGATGTCTACCGTACCATTCTGACTGTGCGTCAGAGAAAATGCAGCTAATCTGCCGGATGCATCGTTGCTTTCCGTCGTTCCTCGCACTTCCATTGTAGTGTAGTTGTCAATCAGTAGATGTGAAGCACCTAGCTTGTCGCCTCCTACATAACTTTCTATTCGATAAAAACCTTCGCCATTTACACTAACTGAGCCGCCTGCTTGGCGGAGATGTACATTGTCATTAAAGTTAGCATTATGTCCCTGGACTGTAATCGTATAGTCGTAGTCTGTTCTGCGCTCGTAGGAACTATAGCTACCGCTACTGATATTATAGTCACCTAAGGTGGTGACACCCACGTCATAAGCTACTTCAAAAGTTGTGCCCGCGGATAAGAATAAGCTTTTGGCGTTCTCTATATTAGACTCCGTAATAATCTTACCACCACTCACAGCGATAGAGCCTTTGAAAGCGCTAGCGTCACCCGAGATCGTGAGAAGTTCATCTCCAATTTTTGTTAATGTTGTTGTATTATCGCCTGAAAGTAAGCCTGTAATATCAAGTGAGCTTTCTCGGTTATCTACACCCACGTAGCCGATGGAGCCTGAGGCTATTGTAATATCCTTATTTAAACGAAGAGAATCAAATACCCTTGTATACATAAGGCCACTGTTGTTCAGTATGATACTCTTTGTGCCGCCAAGGTTCGAATATTCCAACGAAATCAAGCCACCAGTGATCTCTAATATGCCTTTAAAGTTATCAGAAATATCCAGATTTGATGTACCGATTTCGTATAACTCTTGCCCATGTTCGCCTCGTAATCTATCGATGGTTATTGTGGAGTCGGACGATCCTGTAATATGACCTAGGTTGAGATCATAATGCCTATCTGTATTTATGAAAGTGACGCGCGCATCAGATTCTAGATGCAAAGAATTGAGACTATGAACGAAATCGTACTCAATTATAGTGTGCCCACTATTCAGATTGACCGTGCCGCTAAATAAAGCAATATTGAGTGTGGTCCCCTCATCGGAAGCATTGAGAGTTAAAGTCGCGCTTTCCGCTCCTCTGATATCTCCCCATGGGACCCCAGCAGAGTCTATGGTATCGGATAATGTTAAATGACTGTTGTTGTCCAGTGATATTCCGCCAGTAGAAAAGCTGAAGTTCCCTTCGCTTAGAACGAGGGAGCTATTCTCTGATAAGGTGAGAACAGAGAGGTTGATATCGTCTGACAAGGTAGCGTTCGTATGTCCCGAGAAGGTTACAATAGCTCCATCCTCAAACGAAGCTGCGTTACCGCCTTCAGTGAAGACTCTATCTCCTCCTACAGTCCAGTTTAGAGTTTTTGGGCTGGCTGTGTCGGATGATCCAGAAAAGGCTAATTCAGCTGCGATTAGCGTGAGACTTACAGTACCTGCTGCATCATCAAAAACGACTTGATGAGAGCTGGCTGTTAGACCGAAAACATCTCTGATATTTGTCCAGTCTAAATTGCCAAAAGAAGTATTTCCTCCAGAGATAAGACTATAGGTGGTCGTTTTACCGGATACGGAAGACATGAGTCCGCCTAAGCTGATTATTGCGTTATCTCCGAAGATGACGGAGCCCTCATTGGTAATGGTGGTGGTGGTATGAAGCAGACCGTTGATAGTGAGGCTACCCTCAGAACTAACACTTAGGCTAGAATTAGGATACACGATGAGTGTATGGGTGTTGACAGAGGAGCTAAAAGTAACGCTTGTCTCGAATCCGATACTGATGCTTTGATTGGCCGTGATGGTGCTGTCGACGTTGTAGTTGGACCCAGGTACGCCATCAAATCTGAGATGGTTCGCTGTAATGCTGCTGTTGACGATCGTTGTATTACCGCTCTCGAAGTAAAAGGAAATACTTGTGTTATCTTGATGCGTGATGGAGATTGCGCCTGTGCCCGAGGCTGCCGATCTAGCGCTACCTGTAAAATTGAAATTCGTATTCCCTACGTTTGACGTAATATTGCCTGAAAACTCAGACATATCACCACTAAAGTTATATGACTGATACGAATTTTCTGAACCCACCATAATGTTACCTGAGCCATGGATCTTTCCTTGGAACTCATACTCTCCATAGTTTAAGAGTTTTGCATCCATGATCCAGCTTTGCACAAAGATGTCATCATAAGACTGGAAGACACCAGAGGGGAAAAGATCGTCAACCTCTCCTGTGAAATTTATCGTGACTTGCTCTGTACTGTTATTAAATAATATATCGCTCGCTTTAGTCGAGTTGTCAATTATGATTCGCTCATTTGCTTTGGAGTGAGTGCAGGTTACAGTGAGGAGAAGAAGTGCCAGTAAAGATTTTCGTAGATGTAGTGGTAGAGTGAGTTTCATTTTTATGCTGAGAGGTGATTTTGTTAAATTGAGTCGTGTTTTTATAGCTCGATATTTGTTATTAGTCAATACTATATTTTTTGTGCAATAGGCGATAGAGTGCAATAAAACAATAACTGTTTATAAATAAAATACATGGATCC
>CAYJLR010000024.1:0-21090 GCA_964370895.1 uncultured Akkermansia sp.
CTCACTCGGTCTTTTTCGCGCTGCGAATTGCGATAACTCCCCTTTAAGCTTCGCTTATCTAGCCATACAAGGTGGCAGCTGCGCTATCATCTGACTCGCAGAGATAGCAGGGCACATACCCGCTAGGACATGGGCGCGCTCCGCCGCCATGCCACAGAGATAGGCTCCAGTGGCAGCCGCATGAATGAGGGGGCTACCCTGAGCACAGAGAGCGGCTATACAGCCTGCAAGAGCATCCCCCTGCCCAGCATTCGCCATGTAAGATCCACCTGTGCTGTTGTAGAAGAATTGTTCTCGTGACGCGATGATGCTTCTAGCGCCCTTTAAGAGGATACAGGCTTCATGCGTCGCATGGAAGTATGCCACCCATGCCGCGCGAGACTCAGTCATCGCGCCCACGAGCCTTCTCATCTCACCGGGGTGAGGAGTCACGAGTACGTGAGCGGGGAGCATCCATCCCTCATTCGCCGCAGTCGTCAGAGCATCCGCATCAAGAATCACAGGACGCTCAAGCGTTTCAATCAAGCGATATAAGCTAGCAGCAGCATCCCCCGACAGTACCCCCATACCAGGTCCTATGAGCAGGGTATCATGCTGCGTTTCCTTCACTTGCTCGTAGGAAAGAAGAGGCTTCACCATGATCTCTGCAGGCACACGAAGCGCCAGAGTGGGATAAATACTCTCGGGGCAGTACAGCGTCACTAGCCCAGCACCTGCCGCCTGCGCTGCTGTCGCCGCTAGCTCAGCCGCTCCGATATAACCGGGGCTGCCGGCAATGATGCCCACATGCCCTTGCTGATTCTTATAGGTATCAAATGAACGTCGGGGCATCATCTGGTGCACCATCTCCTCATCAATGAGAGATGCCGCATCATCGGGAAAACTGACTTCAGGAAGGGGAATAGCCATGATACGCCCCGTATAAGCCGTCGCAGCATCTACGAGTAGCCCCTCTTTCACGCAGCCAATGCACAGGCTAATATCAGCTCGCACCGCGATAGGGCATGGTCGACCAGTAGTGGAATCCAAGCCGCTGGGAATATCGATGGACACCACCCGTGAGCGTGGGTAGCGCGCACGCAGGCTAGAGATCTCTTCGACCAAGCCTTGGTAGACGCTCCGCAGCTCGCCTGTGAAGCCTGAGCCTAGCAGTCCATCGATGATGAGAATTCTATCATCATCGAAGTGCTCTGGTAGCTCTTCGGGGAGCTCATCAAGGGCAGCATTCAGCCGTCTGAACTCATCCTCTGACTCCTGAGATAGGCTGCCTACGCGACGCAGAATCGTAGGTAACTGGAGGGTCGCGGCCCATCCTAAGGCGTCTCCTGCATTATTCCCCGTACCGGCATAAACGACGACATGTGTGAAGCGACCAGCATAGATGGAACTATTCCATAGGCGATGAATGCGCTCAATCACGCGCGACATCAGCGCGGAGGAAGTCATGGAGCCGCTCTGGAATAGCGTGTGCTCTGCGTGACGAATATAGGCACTGCTGGCAACTTTCATGATGGTTAAAGCTATAGCTGTTCTGGGTTTGCCTCCTTGGGCTTAGCTGTGCGGATCACCTTCTCTTCAGGTAAGGCTAAGTTTCCTTTATCGCGCACGGATTGCTCGAAGTACTCGGCATCATCCATCCAGAATAAGTGATTGCGTGCTCGCTGCTCCTCTGCCTTAGCGTCGCGGTATTCTTGTTTCGCGCGCTCCAGCTCACGCATCTGCTCAGCGCGCTGCACCCTCGGATAAATGATGATCACAGAGACGAGCAGAGCGACCGCGATAAATAAATATATCGCCATCAAGCGTAGAACTGATAGGACACCCTCTGCGCGATCTTCACGCATCGCCTCCTTGTCGAGAAGCGTAGGCTTCTTTTTCTTGCTAAAGATAAACATGATTATTCTCTTTCGTGCTTAGATGATTAAATAGGAGGCTGTATATTTAAGGCGCGGTAGCAGTACGCTAGAGCACTCTTATAATCGAGTTTTCCTGAGGCGAGCTCTGGAATATGGCGAACAGGAAGAATATGCTCTGGGCACCAGCAACTCGGGTAATGGCGGTTGAGCAGCTTGTAGCGCAGATCCATGAGCTCATGCGTCGGGATCGTATCATGCACACAGGACAGCAGCACGAGCTTCTCAGGCGCGTGCGCCAATGGACGTACCCCGACAACTGCGAGCTGACGCTTCCCTTGACTAGGTACATGTAAAATATCACAGAGCAACTCCTCTAAAAGCTCATGAGCGATGAGCTCACCCCCTAGCTTGGTGAAGCGGTTCTCCTTACCCGCGATACAGAGTTCACCCTCCTCATTGATGAGGGCGATATCTCCCGTGCGCACCCACTGATCTGCATCCGAAAGGCAGGCACTATTCAGCCACAGCATACCCAGTGAGTGAGGTGACTGAGGAATAGGGGTCGCGCTATCTGGATCGCAGATGCGCAGTCCCATGCCCATGAGAGGAGATCCATTGTGCCACAGAGCTTCCTGCCCTGCCGTCGAGATGATGGCACTGCTAGGGATAGGCTCAGTAGACTTATTCTCTATGCTTGTCAGGCAGATAGCACCTGTGTGCACGTAAGTGTGCATGAAGCGCGCGCCCCAGTGTTGCTCGCAGCGTAACTGTAACTCATAAGGCAACCTCTCCCCGTGGCAGATGAAGGTGAGAGCTCCCTGTTGAGCATCTAGAGAAGGATTAGGCTTCTCGTGCAGAGAGTGGCGCAGATGCTGTGCCGAGGTGAGAGCGAGATTCACATTATACTGGTAGGCGAGCGTCTTGATACGCCCCAGTGCGTCCGTCAGAGGGTAGGTTACGATATCGCAGCCGCGTAAGATAGGGAAAAGCATCCCCAGCATGAAGCCTATAGGATCGCTATAAGGCTGCGTGCTGAGCACTGTCTTGCCTGAGCCTAGATCTAATCTATGCTGGAGCATGTACTTAGACGCAAGAATCATCCTATTGCTAATCATGTGCTCGCGAGGAAGTTCCTGCTCTGAGCTGGAGTAGAAGAGGACAGCCTCATTCTCCGCCTTCGTGACAGAACTATGAACCTTTTTACGAGCCCATTCGATGCCGAACATATGGGTCAATCGCCCGAGACTCAGCCTCGATAGGGTCCCGACTCGCTCGTAGAGCTCATTAATCATGACGAGATCACGCTGCAGTGGCCATGAGAAGGAGCTAGGCATCTGATAGTAGCGCTCCTCAGTGATGAAGCGCGTGAGCCCAGCCTGCTTAATGACGCTACGTACTTCCTCATGCGAGAGAGTGGTATCAATATTCACAGGCGTAATGCCTGTGATGAGGCAAGCGAGATTCGCGAGTATAGCATCCTTACCCGGTGGGAGAATGATGCCGAGACGAGGGCAATCTGAGTGAGTCCGACGCAGCACCTTTGCAAAAGGAAGCAGCTGGCTTAAAAGCTCATCATAGGAAATGATACTATCATCCACGCCATCGATGAGGCTCGCCTCAGGGTGAGTGAGGAGACTATCAATGATTAGATCTCCTATATTCGCCTCCTCCAGTTGCTGGAGCAGACCTAAGATATCAGCAGATGCCTCAAGCCAGCTGAGACGCAAGCGCAGCGCTAGGGCATCCCCTGCAGGAAGTTCAGGCAACGCGAGACCTACCATCGTATCGCAGCTCTCAGAGTTCGAATGACCGAACAGCGCATTCTCATCATCATTAAAAAGCCCTACATAATAGGGAGTAACAGGGAGCGCGAATGACTCGATCACCTGCAGCAGAGACGAGGTCGCGTCCGTTAATGGGTCGTGGGAAAGCGCATTCTCCGAATCAGAGTTCTGCGTCGAAGGGGCTAGACTGCACTCATCGCTGGGTAGTAATACGACGATAAAGCCGCGAGCGATATGCCCCTCCAGCTGCTTGCTTAGCTTAGGTATATCCGTCTGTGGAGCGGAGAAGATGACGCCCGATGCGTTCTGAGCCCTCAGGTAAGAGCCTATGGCCTCGCAGGGCATCGCATTCTGCTCCACCAGCCAGCATATAGGGATACGTGCGTGGTAGTGCCTCTCTATAGCCTGTAGCATACGCAGGTTCATACGATTCGGCACGAGCAGGCAGGGCTGTTCGGGCAGAGAGCGTAAGGAGATGTGAGGAGATGCAGGCACTGGTCGTGATTGTAGCATATCGCAAGAATAGCTGCAATGGGGATTATGAGTTATGGGCTAAAATTTTATCATAATCACGGAGGAATAAGCGCGAGGGCAGGTCCTGCCTGAAGCAAGACCTGCCCTCGAGTGTGAAAAAAAAGCGGGTAAGGGGTTCTTTTTTATTGAGGAGCCTGCTGCATCATGCCGCCCATGATGTTCTCAACAGCAGAGCGCATCGCTGCATCTGGCCCCTGCATGGTAGCCACGAGGATCTGGAGGCTAGGAGTGAGCTTATTCGCTATCTCTGTTCCTTCTGGTCCGGTGAAGAAAGCTTGAAGTTCGGCTTCAGTAGGTACTTCGCGACCACTCGCGATGCATTCCTGACGATGAAGCTCCATCTCTGCTTCAAGACGCTTGATACGAGCACCGATTTCGGTGAGCTGAGGGACAGCGACTTCACTTGTGATTTGCTGCTTAAGAACTTGATCGCAGACATCAGCTGCTTCAATAATGAGAAGGAGAGAATCCTTAAGCTGGGCAAGAGCCTTATCAGAAAGTTCGTCGGCTTGGGCGCAAGGCGCGATGAGAGCCACAGCAGCAGCACCCAGAGTAGCAGAATGTAATAATGTCTTCATGAGTAGTTACATTAACAAGAACGAGAGGATCTGTCAATCAGGAAATAAATCAGTAAGATAAACAAAGAAAAAACCCTTGAAGCATTTAAACTTCAAGGGTTTTTATTTCCTCCGGCGGTTGGGGTCGAACCAACGACCTAATGATTAACAGTCATCCGCTCTACCGCTGAGCTACGCCGGATTTTCTTGGTCTTGCACCTTAGTGGGTGCGGGGAGATAGTAACGTATTTTCGATGTCATTGCAAGTACTTTTTTACTTTTTCTGGTATTTTTTTTAATTTCTCACTATTTTAGTATGTTTTCGCGGCATTTTCATATCCTGTCTTGCTAGTTGAGCGCACATTAGCTAGACTAAAGGCGGCTCACTGGGCTGCTTTTTTACATTTATGAACGCACTGACTATTCAATTTCGACTTTTTGGGATACAGACGACTATTCAGCCAATGGCTTGGCTGATACTAGCTTTGCTCGGTGGGGCATTTTCGCTAAACTCAGCGGAGGGGCTGCCACATCTGTTAATTTTTGTCGTGGCAGGGATGCTATGTATCCTCTTCCATGAGTTCGGGCACGCGCTGACCGCGAAAAAGCTGGCTGGAGCTCATCCCGAGATCGTGATCGCTGGATTCTCTGGCTATGCGACACACGCAGGTGCGCGCTTCACACGCTGGTCATACTTCGCTACTGTCGCGGCAGGTCCAGCTTTAGGCTTACTCCCAGCATTCATCGTTGTGCTCGTGCTGACAGGGATGTCGGGGTCATTCGTGGGGACGCTTGACTACTTCTGGTCTATGCTGACTCTTCGCTTCACATCCTATGATCCCGCGACGGTGGAGTCGGTGAGTAATTATCTCGCTCTGCTATTTAGCAGGCAGGAGACGTTGAACTTTCTCGTATTGGACTTATTAAATCAGCTATTTTTCATCAGTACGGTGTGGACAGTGTTTAACCTTGTGCCTATCTATCCACTCGATGGGAATAAATTACTCGGCACGCTGATTAATAGTGACTACATCGCATCGGGTGTGGGTGTCGTGCTGACGATACCGCTCTTCATCTGGGCGGTGCAGGCTCAGCTCTACTTCACGGTCTTTATTGTGCTGATACTGGGCTATTCAAATTATCAGTTCTACATGGCGCTGCGTCGCATGCGCCGCTAGGGTGTCTATTTTAACTTCGGAGCTCTCGCTTGGGCAATGGAGTGATGCCAGAAAAAGCGCGCTGCCTGAATCAGGCAGCGCGCTTTCTTTTAAGTGTGTCTAGGCTTGCTCTTAGAGAGCCTTTGCGGTGGTGATGATGTTTTCCACATTCATGCCCATTTCGCTCAGGACGAGATCTCCAGGTGCGGAGAAGCCGAATTCGTCGATGCTGATGATGGCGCGCGCATCCGATACGTAGCGGAACCAGAGGTCTGCGCGACCAGCTTCGATTGCCATGCGGCGTGTGCATGCTGCAGGGAGTACGGATTCACGGTAAGCCGCGTCTTCGCGTTCAAATCTCCACATCGATGGCATGGATACGACGCGTACGCCGTCTCCAAGCTGCTCTGCCGCTTCCAGCGCGAGGATGAGTTCAGAGCCGCAAGAGATGATGATGAGCTCAGGGCTCTCTGTCTTTTCCTTACGTGCGATGTAGGCTCCCTTCAGTGTACCTTCACGACGTGCTTCTGCGCTGAGCGTAGGCTGTACTGTGGTGAGGCTAGGGATGTCCTGACGTGTGAAGATGAGGGCTGTAGGGCCTGTGGTGCGCTGCATAGCACACATCCATGCACCGGCGGTTTCTTCTTCGTCTGCTGGGCGTACGACATCGAGGTTAGGGATGAGGCGGAGACCGGAGACGGTTTCGATAGGCTGGTGGGTAGGTCCATCTTCACCTACTGCGACGGAGTCGTGAGTGAGGATATAGGTGACAGGAAGGTGTGCGAGTGCGGCGACGCGGATGGCGGCGCGCATGTAGTCGACGAAGACGCAGAATGTGCCTGCGCTGACGCGGAAGAGTCCGTCATAGGCGATACCGTTACAGATAGCTCCCATAGCGTGCTCACGTACACCGAACCAGAAGTTGCGACCTGCGTAGTTGTCAGCACTGAAGTCACCTGCTCCTTCAAGATAATTCTTGTTGCTGGAGAAGAGGTCAGCACTGGTGCTCAGTAGGGCTGGGCAGGATGCGCCGATGGCGTTCTGCACGATAGAGCCAGAGCTGCGAGTGGCGAGCTTCTTATCCCCAGGGAAGCGAGGGATGATCTTGTCGCTGATGTCAGCGGGGAGACCTTCTGTAGAAAGGACGCAGCCCGTCTGGAGTTCAGCAGCTTTGTCAGGATTAGCAGCTTGCCATTCATTGAAGAGTGTCATCCAGTTTTCATACTGGGCGATGCGCTCCTGCTTGAGCTCTGCCATGTAGGCGCGTACTTCGTCGGAGACGTAGTAGAGTTCCTCTGGAAGCCCCCATGCGGCGTGAGCTTCTTTCCAGAGTTTTGCGCCACCTTCGCCGTGACCCTTTGTGGTGCCTTCGAAGCCAGGTACGCCCTTGGCGATGACTGTCTTTGCGATGATGAGTTTTGGGCGGCCATTCTTTTCAAGAGTGGCGATGCGGAGTGCTTGATCCACTGCCGCCATGTCATTGCCGTCAATGGTGACGGTGTCCCAGCCCATAGCGCGGTAAAGTGCTTCGGTGTCCTCTGTCTGAGTGCGCTCGAGAGGAGCGTCGAGGGTGATACCGTTTGCGTCATAGATGAGGACGAGGTTGTCGAGCTTTGATACGCCTGCGATTGCCGCGGCTTCGCGGGCGATGCCTTCTTGCATGCAGCCATCACCTGCGAGGCAGTAGATGTTCTGGGTGAAGATTTCGTGCTCCTCGGTGTTGAAGCGCGCTGCAGCGTGCTTAGCGGAGATAGCGAAGCCGACGGAGTTAGCGATACCTTGACCGAGTGGACCTGTGGTGCATTCTACGCCTGGGCTGCACTGGAACTCAGGGTGTCCTGGTGTGTTCGAACCCTTAGCGCGGAAGTTCTTGATGTCGTCGAGGCTGATTTCGAAGCCGCTGAGATGGAGCCATGAATACAGAAACATAGAACCGTGACCGCCAGACAGGATAAAGCGGTCGCGATTAAGCCAGCGTGGTTCGCTGGGGTTGATGTTGAGGAGGGAACCGAAGAGAACGGCTCCGAGCTCGGCACAACCAAGAGGTAAACCCATATGACCTGAGGACTTTTCGTAAATTGCATCAATTGCGAGTCCGCGGGCTTCTTGAGCAGCCAGTTGAAGAATTTCTGTGTTCATGCGCGAGAGAGTATATCAGAAAAATTAATTCTGTAAAGGGTAAACCTTTCTTTATGCGCTACTTTCTTTGTGGTATTGTTTTTGTTAGTTTGCATGTAAAAAAGCGAATGTATATACTGACTTGCTTTGAATATTTCTCGTTTGAGCATGTTGAGTTTCTTAGAGGTATAACAAGTGATTCTGTATGAGTCGATGGGTGCTGATATTGATTTGATTTTGGTGTGGTGGAAATTTGTAGTTCTTATTTGCTTATGTTGTTTCTCATATAACATTTTATATATTTCGCTTTTCTGAATCTATTTGCCACGTATTCCTATGTTTTATGAAAGATTTAGACGAGTGAGAAGAAATCTCTATTAATTGTGTAATTTCTGCTTATTAACTTTGTTGAAAAAAAGCACCGTGACGGTTTTTTTACTGGTGTTTTCAGGGGGGGTGTGTTAAGGATATATTATTAGGGATATTTATTTCTTTCATTTTCTGTATTCGAGTTGCAGCTGTGAGAGAAGTGACTCTGACTCTATAAAAGTTGGAAATCTTATATACTATTACCATTCAGACAATTATATGAAACTTCATTTACCTAAACGTTTATTCGTCGCTCTCATGGCCTGCTGCTCTGTCGCGACCTCCGTTGTCACTACGGTGGCAAGCTCCACGATGATCGCAGGGGCTATTACTTATTCTCTCATTCAAGAAGAGGCGAAGGCTGAAGTCTTAGAGTTCCAAGGAACTGGAGGATTTGTTCACGATGCTGGTAACTGGCTGCGTGAGGATGATACCCTGAATCCAGCATGGGGTGCTGGAGGTAGCGGGCTGTTCACGGATACGCCTCAGCATATTATGAAGTTTGATGATCCCCAAGGGTCGAATACCACGGCACAGGTTCAGTTCAACACGATCTCATTAGGTGGACTCTGGGTGACAGACGCGAGTGCGAATACATATACTCTTGCGCCGAACGGTACCCGCAGTTTGCGCTGGCAAGCTAGCTTAGAAGCTGATGTTACCACTATGGGGGCTGATGCTGTCGTTGGGAAGACGAATTTTCTTATTAATAACGATTTCAATATAGGTGGTACAGGTCGCTTCCAGACTTGGGCATATGCGGCAGCGTCGAACTTCGTCATTGCATCGACAAAGACTCTTTATGTTAAAGCTTCAGATATGAATGTTTACGGTACTGCTCCTGCGGATGACTTCGAGCATGTCGTCCGAGGCGGTGGTACGCTGAATCTAGACTTGAGCACCTCTTATGATCTTTCCCGTTCTTCTGATTGGGTAGTGTCAGAAGGATCTACCATACACATGAGTGCTGTCGGCGCTGGCGCTACGGTTACCTTCGGTGCTCTTTCCATGAATGATGGTCATATTAACATGGGCACGGGGAACTCCACTCTCACATCTCAGATGGTGGTAGGTACAGCGGGTGCTCGTATCACAGGTGGCGATGTAGCTGCCGGCACGAAGACGACACTCACAGGTCGTATCACTCTTACAGATGGGGGCGAAGCCTTGACTCTGAGTGGTAACTTTACTTTGGGCGCGGACTTAGAGTTTGATCTTGGCTTAGGTGCTGATATTGAAAATGGTCGCTATGTCTTATTAGAACTCGAGGATGGTAATTCAGAGCTGGATTTCAATATTGCAGATCTGAAAATCGTCGGTCTCGATGACCCTCTCCGTATTTCCACACTTCAAATAGTAAATAATAAGCTGGAGCTTACTCTCGCTGCTGTCACGAATAAGATTCTATCCATAGCCTCTGGTGACATTACTTGGGATCTAGATGCTGCGACTACTCCATGGACATTTGAAGGGGGTACTGCATCTTTCTCTCAAAATGATGTTGTTATCATAGGTGAGGGAAGTGATCTGGGCGGCACAGTTACGATCGCTGCAAATGTTTCTCCTCGTACTACGACTGTCACAGGTGGAGGCGACTGGGAATTTACAGGCTCAGGTAGCATCACAGCAGGTACCCTTATAAAGGAGGGTGCTGGTACACTGACTATTTCTACATCGAATAGCTACTCTGGTGGCACAACTCTCACTGATGGTACACTCATCCTTGCGGCTGACGGTGCTGTCGGTACAGGTGCTCTTAACCTAAATGGCGCTGACGCTATCCTTGAGCTTACGAATCTGGCATCACTTGGTGCGGCTAATATCAGCTTCACAGCGGGCACGATCAAGTATGGTGTAGGCATGACAGACAGTCTGCATGATAAGCTGACTTTTGCTGCTGGTGCAGGTACACTCACCCTTGATATTAACGGGAATGACGTGACTTGGGGTGAAGCCATCGCTGGGAACTTCTCTATTCTGAATACGGGCGCTGATCCCGCAAGCTTCGGCTATGCATTTGAGATGGGGACGAAGACGGTGGGCATCGGTGCGAATGCCACCGTAGTTTCAACCACATCCACCACTGCGCAAGCCGCTGCTGGCTTCAATATTACGGGTGAGGGTACACTTCGCATTGAAAATACTGGAACCTATACGCTCTACTCAACTGCAGGTTTTACAGGCACTGTAGAAGCTACGAATGGATCACAGCAAGTTGTCCTTAATCGTCACAACACGGCTGACGATCGCTTCATGCTCGTCACAGAAGATATAGAGGCAGAAGCGACAAATATCCAAGCAATCATCGTCGGTGGAGCTGGCTGGAATGGTAATTCAACACTCTATCTCAGCGGTATCTCTGGCTACAGCGATATTTCTGTATCAAATGGCACGCCTGTTAACCGAGGTATCAATATCCTCATGACGGAGAACAATACTTTCCATGGTAATTTCTATGAGGCTAATGGTGCCGCAGGTAATCGCATGGGTACTCTGACCATAGGTGGAGCATTCACTTTCACCTGGACAGGCTTGACGACCAGTGGTACATACGGCAGTATTGGCACGAATGCCAAGCTCCTTGTGCAAGGTGGCACAACGATGGAATTCGCGACAAATGATGCAGGCACAGCAGGCGGTCAGTGGGCGGACGATATCACTCTTGAGTCAGGTAGTAAGCTGCTCATCTCTCGTACAGACAATCTCGGATTCTACCAGCTAGCTACAGGTAATGAAATCACGGGCGCAGGTCGCATCGAGGTCTCAGGTAAGGCCGTCCTTCAAGGTAATAACACCTATACGGGTGGCACAACAGTGACATCCGGTGGCGAGCTGACAATCATTAGCCCAGGTGCTCTCTCTAGCGGTCAGATCAGTGTTGAGACAGGCGGTAGCCTGATTGCAGCAGGGGGCTTCACCCAAGCTGCAGGTCAAAGCGTGACCAATGCTGGTACACTCACTCTCGGAGGAACACTCGTACTCACTGATACGCCAGTGATCAACTCGGGTAATGTTGTATTCAACGCGGACACACTCTTTGATCTGAGCTCTATCACGGGAGTCACTGATGCAGGAGTCACGACCTACACGCTCTTTACTAATACAGGGACTCTCGATTTCTCCGCTCTTACCGATACGGGATTACTTGACTTTACTAAAATCTTGGGTGTCGCGACTGAGGGCCTTATGTGGACGCTGAATGACGACGGCACGATTACAAGCGCGCTTGATCCGAACAGTCGTACCTTTACAGGCGGTCTATTGGCATGGGCTATTGGTTCTGAGTTTGATGGCGGTGCTACGTTTGAAAATGGTAACTCAGTTATCTTCAAAACTGCCAATGCTACTGTAGATCTCGCTGAATCCATCACTGCAGGAGCGATTCACATTGTGGGCGTGGAGGTAGATTATTCAGGTGGCACGTTCACCCTGACTACTCCTTCCATTACTATTATAGATGGTGGTAGCTTCATTCAGAATGACACGACCCTATCCGACTCTACGGTCTTCTCAGGTGAGCTCGGAACCTCGCTGGTGTTCAACATAGGTGATGGCAACAGCATCACACGCAACGATCAGCTCGTAGACTTCTTCGGTGATATCATCGTGCGCAGCGGTGAACTCGTGCTGGACGATCCTGCCATGAATATGAACTCGCTGATTGTTGAGGCTGGTGGCGTATTAACGAGCGCTGGTATCTCATTGAATACAGCTGACGACATTGCTATCGTGCTCCAAGGCTCAGAAGATGACGCGACCCAGCAGGCGACGTGGAATACAGGGAACTCAACCGTTAGCGGTTCTGTGACAACCTCAGGCTATGCTACTATAAACGCGAACGATCTTCTTTATCTCGATGATACTCTGACAAGCACCGGTGATCTCACGATTAATATCGATGCGAATGATGTCGAGCTGAGAGGTGAGGTTGCAGGCTCTGGCGTGATACGCAAGACTGGTGCAGGCTCATTGGAGATCTTCCAAGCAAACCAGACCGTTAGTCACACGGGCTCTCTCATTATTGACGAAGGCTCACTCGTGCTTGGTGCTGGCTTTGGTACGACGATGACTGTAGCCCTCGACTCCATTACGATGGAGGCTGGTACGACGCTTAACACCGCGCTGAATGCTGCTGCAGAAATCTCATCCACAGACCTCATCCTCAAGGGGGCTACTGTCGCGCATGGTAACTTTGATGCCACGGGCGATGGAGTGGTTCAGTGGGATGAGCTCATCCTCACCGGTGATAATAACTTCACGATAGGTAACAAGGGCCGCTTTGAGTTCTCAGCTCTGACTGGTACTGGTAATATGACCGTCGGTGGTACATTTACAGATGCTGGTCAAGATAATTATATTAGCCTTAAGACTATTCGTGATTTCGAAGGCACATTCACAGGCTCGACCAATGCGTTGTACACGACCGTCGTCGAAAGCGTCTATCAGAGTGCTGGCAAGCATGGTGTACTCGCTGGTTCCGATATAAGAAGTACGAACTTCTCCATGACAGGTGAGGGTAGCCTAGAGATTCAGACGAATCTCACGGCGAGCAGCTCTGTCATGCTCTCAGGTGGTAGCCTCACGATACTTGGAGATGTCAACACCTCCGTACTGGTCAACAATAGCACAGGAACGGTGAACTTTGGCTCGCTGACGATGGAGACAGGTTCTCTGCTGCAGATGAGCTATGCAGGTACCTTTGGCGTCACGACATATAATCTGACGGGAGCGATCAGCCTGCTCTACACGAATATGACCTCGGTGCTCGAGCTCGACGCGACAGCTCTCGCAGGTGTCACAGCTCTTAGTATCGACCTGACGGGATATACTCTGGATGACCTCACCAATGGGGTGAATCTGGGGATCAGCACCGAGTTCGACGCGGCTGACCTGAGCATCCTTGGCTTGGACGGCTACACGCTTGATGATACGGGAGACTTCTACATCCTCACGGCGACGGAGCTTCCTGTGGTACAATGGGATCCCAATTGGGGTACCCTCGTGCTTGCCTCGCGTCCTCTTGATATCCTCGCGGCAAATGACCTGTCAGCCTCCATCGGACTGATGGCTCCTGATTCAATTTATCATGATACAGTCGCGGGCAAGAGTGCCATCAGCCTCACAGGCGGTGGCGGAGCTGCGGTGAATGTCTTCGGTGGCTTTAATAACGAGTCTACTACCGGAGGCGGTGGAAACTACACAGGCGATAGCTGGATTGAGCTTCAAGATGGTACGTTTAACCTCATCGTCGGTGGTAATCAGGCAAACAACTGGGGCGGCGGCACAGCCGTGAACTTCATCGGTGACTCTCATATCAGCGTCACAGGTGGTAGTGTGAACTACATCATCGGTGGTAACTACCGCGAGGCACAGGATGCTGCCTTCACAGGTGATAGCTACATCTCCATTTTCAATGGAAGCGCTCTGAAGGGATCTATCATCGGTGCTTCTACGACTGCTCACAATGATAATGGCTTCTATACAGGGGATACAAATATCTACGTTTACGCTGTGCTTAATGATAATTCAGCCGCAGCTCTGAACAGCATTGCTAGCAACCTGATTATTGGTAGTTCTGCTTGGCAGACGAATGGGGGTGGTAGCTCTATCACGCATACAGGTAATACGAACATCACCGTAGACCTCTCTGGCTACACAGGTGCTGTCACCGAGTTTAGCAAGCTTATCTTGGGTGCGACATACTCTGGAGCGCTCTCTGGTATGACCCTTAACGGTGATAGTAATGTCACGATCGTAGGTAAGGAAGGTGTCACCTTCTCCGAGTACATCGCTGGTGGCAGTGCTAATATCACGGGTACGTCTGATACTACTACACAGACGGGTAATACCTACGTCACGATCTCTGGTGATAGCATCTACTCAGCACGCGTGATGGGAGCTGGTCCTACCGTGGCAGGTACACAGATCCTCAATGGGAACACGAATGTGACTATAAACGGTGGTGACTTCAACAACTTCATCATCGGTGCTTACAATCAGAACGCTGGTACAAGCACCGTGAACGGCAGTACGAACATCACCCTTAATGGTGGGAACTACGCTGGTGTTATCGGTGGCTCACTCCTCGCTGAAGGTACGGTTAATTTGAATAATGCTGGTGGCAATAGCACCTCTATCTCCGTCGAAGGCGGCGTCGTGGAAGGTCTCGTCATCGGGCATTCTCGCCTCGAAGGCGGTGGTTCATCCTTGATGACAGGATCTAGCAATATCGTCGTCGCAGGTGGTGATCTCACAGCTACGACATCTAGCATTATAGGTGGTGCCGATCTCTTGGCCGCTGCTACAGGTCGTGTGACCCAAGGTGGATCGAACATCATACTGAATGACACGGGCTCTGCCTATGGTAGTACAATCATTGGCGGTCACCGCATGGCTGGCACAGGAGCTATCGCAGCTGACAGCACGCTGGGTGATGTCTCCATCACCGTCGCGGGTGCAGATCTCGATGCGACCCTCTACGGTGGTAGCTATGTCGAGCGTACCAGTGGTACACTGACACAGGGGAACATCTCCATCGCGCTGGAAAGCGGCTCTGTAGGCTCTGTCTACGCAGCAGGTTATCAGGGTGCGAATGGCACGATGACGACCGCTAGCACCACGATCGAGATCCTCGCAGGCGTGACGATTGATGCGAATGCTCGCATTGATGGTGGCTATCAGCTTGCGGGCACACCTACGAGCAGCTCCACCGTCACAGGTGATCAGACCCTGCTCTTCTCCAGTGCTGCTACAGATTATGCCTTTGACAATACAGTGAGCTTTGCGAACTTCAAGACCCTTGAAGTCTCTGCTGCCGACTCCTCTGTCTCTATCTCCAGCAGCTTAGGACTCATGGGCAGTGCAGTAGAAAAGACAGGTGCAGGTAACCTCCAGCTCGCTGCAGTCGACCATGACACTGCTCTCACCGTCAGTGCTGGTACAGTGAAGCTTGCCGCGAATAGTCAGAGCAACAGCATCACGAGCATCAATGTCGCCTCTGGCGCGACTCTGGATATGACGGCTGCTTCTACAGGTATCAATGGTGATCTCACGCTTCGTGGCGGCAGCTCGCTTGCTATCACGACAGGAGTAGGAGGTGCTTCCATAGGTGGTGGATCTCTCACCCTCATAGGAGCCGAGACGAATAGAATCACTCTTGACATCTCAGGGCTGACTTATACCGCAGGGATGGACATCACTGAGACGCTCTTTAGCGACATCCTCTCGGGAGATCAAATCGATGGTATTGATTTGACACAGCTGCTTGATAACGGTATGAGGGGTATCCTCGCCTCCGACTACCTGACCATCACAGGCATCACCGACCTCTCAGGTCTCTACATTGCCTATGATGAGGACAACAACAGCCTCATTCTGACCAATGTCATCAACTCCACACTCATCTGGGGCGGTGGTAATGGTGCTTGGACAGGAGCTAATGAGTGGACAAAGGATGGTAATCTCGCCACCTTCGAAGATGATGACAATGTCATCTTCAATGCTAGCACAGATGAGCTGACAGGAACTGTCACTGTGGGTGCAGATGTCACTGTGTCGGACATGACCTTTGAGGGTAATGGTAGTCCAGATGCGAACGTCGCTTACACCTTCAATGGGGCTCTTATCACCGTCACGGGTGATCTGAGCGTCCTCGAAGGGGCGAGTGCGACCTTTGCAAATATTGGGCTGGATGACGCCGATGTCGTGATTGGAGCGAGTTCTACATTGACTCTTCTGGGAGGTTCTATGGTGAATAGTCTCGACAATGAGGGCACGCTGAGCGTAGGCTCAGTGGGTAATCCTCGCGACTTCACCATCAGCAACGCGACGGACAATGGCGGTACGCTCGATGTATCTGGCAACCTCACCCTTGCAGGTGGTGATACCTTTGATGCCCTTACAGTTGGAGGGAATGTCATCTCCACGGGCGCGCTGAGCATGGCGCAGGGCTCGAGCATCACGGGTGCATTCGGCGGTACAGGTCTCACGATCACTGGTACAGAAGCCGCGTCATCCACGACGGTCGGCTCAATCACCAATGCGCTCGCGACACTGACGAATGCCAATGGTAGCTTGACTATCGGCACTACGGTGTCTGTAGGTGAGTTCGTCAATGCAGGTCATGTGGCCTTGCAAACAGCAGATGGAAAGAAATATGCACTGGCTATTACGAGTGCCACATCACAGGGTGGAGACATCACCGCGTCTTCCCTCACACTCGCGGGAGACGCGACTGCGACGAATACATTCGGCGTGATTGATATTGCTTCCAACGTGACAACAGACTCTCAGCTGAGTGTAGAAGTAGGCTCCACCATCGGTGGTGCTCTCACAGCAGAGGGACTCACTGTCACAGGTGGGGATACCACATCGACCACGAGCATCGGCTCTGTCACAGGGGATCTCACCAGCCTGAGCAACGGTGCAGGTACACTGTCCATTACATCTGGTGATCTTACAATCACAGAGAGCCTCAGCAATACAGGCTCGCTGAGTGTAGCGGGCGCGCTGAATCTCGAAGCAGCTACGACAGCAGGTGGCAAGGTCACAGCTGGTAGCCTCAGTCTTGCAGGTGGTGATAGCTTCACCTCCATCACGACGACAGGCGCGATCACGTCGGCAGGAGCACTGAGCCTCAGCGAAGCCTCGACAGCAGCTTCTCTCTCAGGTGTCACCGATCTGACCGTTGGCACTAGCCTCGCTGTAAGCTCGACCGCTATGACCAGCGTCACCAGCCTCGCAGGGGCAGGTTCACTCCAGCTGTCAGGTGGTCTGACGACTGCGGCTACAAGCAGCATCGGCTCACTCACCCTGACCGATACCCTGACGCTCGGTGGAGCGATGACGGTCACAGGTACACTGACGACCGCATCGACCCTGACTGTGAATGTCAGCTACTTGCCCACGGATACCGAAGTAGCCCTCACAGCGGCTACGGTTGCAGGACTCACGAGTGCAGACTTCATCCTCTCGGATGGAGCCCTCTTAGGCCTCAACTTAACTGGTGGCGAGACCTACACCATCCTTGATAGCAATACCTCTACTCTGGCAAACGTTACTCTCAATACGACCGGTGAGGCGACTGCAGCTGGAAGTTACGAATTCAGCGTAAGCACGAATGCTGAAGGCGATGTCATCCTACTCGCCACCCTCGTAGGAAATACTTGGGAGGCTAGCGGATCAAGCGATTGGAATACGGCAGGCAACTGGTCTACAGGGACACCAAGTGCATCTCTCGAAGCCATCTTTGATGGCAGCGGTGACTCTACGGTGAACCTCAGTGCGGCAGGCGTAGCCTCAGGCATCACGGTGGATGTAGCCGCTGGTGAGCCAACGACAGAGTATAGTCTCACAGGAGCTGAACTTACGACAGGCAGCGTTGCTGTACGCAACGGAAAGCTCATCGTGGACAACGATCTCACCGTCACCGACGACACAACAGCGATTGTAACTGCTACAGGTGCGCTTACTCTGGATAGAACAGGTGAACTGGAGATCGGGACTACAGGTTCTATCACCGCAGCCTCTGGCTCGATGGACGATACGAATAGCCTGACGATCACGGACGGTGGTTCGCTCACAGTCACAGGTGCTTTCGATGCCACAGGTGTGACCATCGCCAATGACGGCACGCTCTCACTCGGTGAGGGATCGCTGGCAGAAGCCCTGACAGGTACAGGTGATCTGGAAGTCAACGGTGGCGTCAGTATCACGACGGTTTCTGGTGATAGCATCACCCTGAATGCAGCGAGCCAGCTGACCGCGACGACAGTCACACTCTCGGGCTCTCTGACTGGGACTGGCTCACTGACGGCGACGGATGTCACCCTCGGTACAGCCGACATTGGCGCGTTGAACGCTACGACGCTGACTCTGAATGCCGCTGGAAACGACATCACCACACTGCAGGCCAATACCATCACCTTCAACAGTGCTCTGGCAAGCGGTACGCCTCTGCTCACCGTCTCTGATATTAACGCTATCACTGGTACGACCATTGATATCGACATGGCAGGCTTTGATGCGACGACTGCGATCGGCAGCTATACCATCATCGGCAATGGCGGCTCTACGGATCTGAGCTGGGATACATTTGATCTCAGCGATGCGGACAAGACCTCCTTCAATGATCAGCTTCTCGCGGGCAATGATGTCGTACTCGGCACCAGTAGCACGGGTGATCTCACACTCACCATCACTGATGCGGACAATCGTATCTGGAATACAGCAGACCTCTTCGCCGTCACACCTGGCTTAGAAGATGCAGATCCGTCGATGGAAATCAAAGTCATCGGTGCCGATGGTAAGATAGTTTCCTATGACGCGCTCGACACCGTCGATCACGTGATGGTTACGGAAGATGTCACAGTCGACCTTACAGGCCTCACACTCGATCCTGCGGATGATCAGGGTCTTCTCCTCAAGAACCTCGCAGGAACAGAGGGCAAGACTATGTCCATCATCGGTGATGGAGTCGATGACTCGCTGGCTACCCTCTACAATGATGTGGACAGCTACGCGCAGAACGGACTTGATGTCACGGATGCTACCCTCCAAGTGAAGGGTGAAGCAGGCGCGACACTTGAGCTGGGCTCGCTGACGATGGCTGACTCAGCCCTCGACTTAGGCGATGGCGGCAGCATGGAACTGGGTACAGCTACGCTGACTAATACCAGCGTCACTGTAGCCAATGGAGCGAACCTCTCCTCTACAGGCGATGTTGATCTCACTGATTCGAGCCTCACAGTCGATGACGGTGGTACAGCCTCCCTCGGCAATGTAAATCTACAGGGAACATCCTCTCTGACTGAGAATACTGGTGGCGCGCTCACCGTAGGCTCACTTTCAGGTGGCGTGGACTCACAGATCGAAGGTGATATCACTGTTACAGGTACAGACGGTAACTTCCTCGGTGAATACATCACTGATACAGACATCACCGTCGCTGCTGGTGCTAAGCAAACGCTCGCTGCTGACAAGAATCTCAATGTTCTCGGTAATACTGGATCTGAGATCACCCTCACCATGGATGCTACGCGCAATCAGCTGGGCTCACTGAGCACAACTGGAAGCAAGGTCACTCTGAAGGGTAATACCGTTGCGCAGCCTCTTGAGATACAGAAGGACACCACCATGACTGATGGTAGCCTGCACGTCTCACTCGATGCTGACAATATGGAAAATGTCCTCAACGGCAATGGCGGCAGCTTGCAGAATATCACAACTGGTACAGCCGGAAGTTCCCTGACACTGACAGGAGTTGACATCTACGTCACTGCTCTTTCTGGTACGACTGATACAGGTGTGCTTGATCTCTCAGGCCTTACCGGTACGACAGATCTTGTGCTCGGTACGCTGCATGACAATGTCATCGACAACGGAAGCACTGTTATCTTGGATGGTCTTACACTGACAAGATTCTTCAACAACGCTCGTCTTGAAAATGGACAAATTGTTGTCGATCTTAACACGAATGCATACGGCGATCTCGCTATCACAGAAAATGGTGCAGCAGGTCTTGGCATGCTTAGTGATGCCGTCATTGCGTTTAACCCCAAGCTCACAGGCACTACACCTGAGTACAAGGATCTCGCAAGCGTCGTTGAGTCGCTCAATGAATACGCTGCAGCTGGTAATAATGCCGCTGCCGACGTACTCGGTGCAGCTGTCGCTGGCTCCTCCGTCACAGCACTAGGAAGCTCCATGCTCAGCTCGGTAGAGCAGCAGATGCAGAGCGTACGTAACCGTACGACAAGCATGGGAGGTAATCCTTATGTAGCTCAGGAAGGCCCCATATTCAACGCCTGGATCGCCGCCGAAGGTGGTAGCAACACGCTGGATAATGACGGAACAATGTCTGGTCATGACTACAGCACATGGGGTGGTTCAGTAGGCTTCTACAGTGACCTCACAGAGGACGTCACCGTAGGTATGGCTCTGAATGCGCTCAGTGGCACAGTCAGCAGCGATGCGACCGACATAGGCTCAGGTGATCTGAATACCTACGGTGTCGCCGCTTACGCAGTCGTGCTCGACGCTCGCTGGAGTCATACCTTCATCGCCTCCGCAAGCATCGCTGATGCGACACTGGATCGTACCGTCTCCCATGCAAATGGAAGCTATACGACACAGGGAAGCACCGATGGCTACGGTCTGGGTCTGATGTATGAAGTAGGCTACACCTACGCGCTCAATGACGATAGCAGCACCTCATGGCAGCCTATCTTCAACGTAGCACTCATACACGCTACGATGAACGGCTACGATGAAAGCGGCAGTGATGCAGCTCTCAGCGTAGGAGAACAGAGCAGCACCTACGCAAGCTTCGGTCTCGGTGGTCGCTTCGCAACGACGATCGGTGAGAGCACCTTCAACCGCGACGCTATATTCTCAGCCCGCGCCCTGTTGAAGTTCGACGCTGGTGATCGTTCCACAAGCGCTGATGTCGCCTTCCTCAATGATCAAGCGATCAATGGTAGCGTCGAAGGTGCAGAACCTGGTGCGTTCGGCATAGAGCTCGGTGCAGGATTGAACATCCCAGTGGGTGTTGAGTCTGGTGCTATCTTCATGGATGCAGGACTCGAACTACGCTCCGGTATGAACAATATCAATGGTAGCGTCGGTTACCAGCTCCAGTTCTAATAGAAGATCGTAGAGAACAATATCAAGCGCGTGCTTCCCAAGTGGAGGCACGCGCTTCTTGCGTGTTGAGAAA
>CAYJLR010000025.1:0-20059 GCA_964370895.1 uncultured Akkermansia sp.
TGCTGGCGTGCTTCTGTGCCGATGACTTTCTGCAGGTCGCGTACGAGGGTGGGGAAGGGGTGTGGTCCCGCAGCTGTGCCGAAGACGTAGTGGGTGAATTCTTGGCAGGTGATCCAGTAGCGGAGAGCTTGGTTGATCGCGGCTTTCAGGGTGCCTGTGCCGTAGGCGACGGGGACGACTTCTGCTCCGAGCAGGCGCATGCGCTGGACGTTCGGGGCTTGGCGCGCGACGTCTTTAGCTCCCATGAAGATGACGCATTCGAGTCCGAACTTCGCAGCTGCGGTAGCGGTGGCGACACCGTGCTGCCCTGCGCCTGTCTCCGCGATGACGCGGGTCTTGCCCATCATTTTAGCGAGGAGTACTTGGCCGATGGCGTTGTTGATTTTATGCGCTCCTGTGTGGAGGAGGTCTTCGCGCTTCAGGTAGAGGTCGAAGCCGAGTTCGCGTGAGAGGTTGTCACAGTGGAAGAGAGGGGTCTCGCGTCCACAGTAGTTGGTGAGTAGGCTCGCGTAGGTACTCTTGAATTCTTCCGTAGGCATGATGCGCTCGATGGCTTCTTCCAGTTCCTTGAGAGGAGGGAGGAGTACTTCAGCGACGTAGCGACCACCAAACTTACCAAAGTAGCCGGGGCGTGGTTTATTATCAAGTGTCTTCATATATTGATGTGTGTGAATGTTGTGTTAGGTTAAAAGGTGAATGGGTATAAAAAAACTGACTATCCTCAAAGGAAGTCAGTATTGCTATCATGCTTGTCATAAGCGGCGCATGTGTTAAAAGGATGGCACAATCGCGTGGCTCATGAGGTGAAAGAATTCTTCCCTGAGTCGGTGGATACTTCATAAGCACGCCAAAGCCAAGCCTCCAATCGGCTTGCTGTCTGTTGATGTGAATGAATGTGCTGCATCGGGGGTATTATAATATGATTGTTTTAAGATGCAAGCTTTTGCTGTGATTTTTTATCACTTTTCTGTGCCATGCTGTCATACAGCTTGCTTGACAGTGATTCTAACCAAGTCTATTATGCAGAGTATACACCGAATCAATTTATGAGAAAAACAAGCATAAAGAAGGAGCTTTTTTCTCCTTTGAGTGAGCTAGAGTATAAGCTTTATGAGCATATATGGGATGCGTGGAAGGCTTTTTTCAAGGAGCACGCGCCTGAGCGGAATGATGATAAGGCAGCGCGTAGGCTCGCCCTGAGTCGCTTCGTTAAGGCTGTCTGTCAGCATGGCTCCGAGGAGGGGGCTGCTCTTGCGCTGCCTCCTGTGGGGAGTGTAGTGGATCTGACGCTGAATCTAGCCGAGCTTACGACTATATCATCCGAGCTTCTGGAATGCCTGTATGCCCCCGAGTTTACACTTGAGTATGAGGCGGCTCTGGCTGCTTTCATCACGCTGAAGTCAGAGAGCTCTGAGCCGTCAGAGAGGCTAGTGAAAGCGCCTCGCAAGAAGCTACGCACGGTGTCGTACTGTAGCTCCTCTTGCAAGAGCAGCTGCCGGCGTAAGTGCGGCTCTTACGCGAAGCGCCTGAAGAAGTCGCGAAGAGGCTAAGGAGATAAATTCTTATTTCTTTAGCTGATATATGCGGAAAGATATGCGCTCCGCCGCAGGGTAGTTCAGCTGTGTCGTAGTGAAGTAGATGTTTCCAGCCTTATCGACGGCGAAGCTGTCTGCCCAGCGTACGGTCTGCTTCAGCTTGAGCTGGGATCCTTTTCGTTCTTTCAGATCGTAGACCCAGACGCCTTCAGCTGCGAGGTCGCCCATGTAGAGTTTACCATCTGAGTAGACCATGCCATCGGTGGCTACATTGTGCGCGTTTTCCACGCTTATCGCCTTGGCACGCTGGGCGATGCTGAGCGTGCGATCACGTAGCACGGCTGTAGGGATGCGGTAGAGGATGTCGCCTGTCAGTGCTGTGACGTAGATGAATTGGAAATCTGGTGAGATGGCGATGCCGTCGCTGTGGACGGGGCGCGCGAATGGTTCTGTGCTGGCGAAGCGGATTTCTTTCAAGTTCGCCATCATGGCTTCGACTGTATGGTCAAGGGCGCGCCATGATTCGCCAGTAGCTAGATCTAGCACGACGAGCCCACCTAGTGAGGAGTCTGTGATGTAGGCGATCTCTCGCTCCGTATCGACGCGTACGTCGTTCAGGTAACTCTTCATCGAGGCTACATCGAAGGGGAAGGTGTAGGTTTTGACGATCTTATCTGTCTTGAGGTCGACGCAGAAGAGCTTCGCCTCACGCTGCATCACGCGAGGTGCAGGGTCGAGTATCCACAGTCTATTCTTCTTATCGATGACGACGCTCTGTACACAGGCAAATTCCTTTTGCGAGGCTTCATCGGGGTAGGCTACCGTCTTCCCATCGATGAGTTCTGCTACCTTGTAGGGTGAGGGGACAGTCCAAGTAGGAAAGTTCACAAAGAAACGCTCTTCTGCGGAGATCGCTACGCCTGTCCACTGATAAGGAGACTCAGCGAAGAGCTTTAATTCAGGAGCCTCGCTGCCATGCAAAGGAGAAAGAATAGTGCAGACAGCAGGAGTAATAACTAACGAAAATCGATTCAGGATAGACATGATGCTAGCCTAGCGCAATTACTGCCTGAGGGCAAGCTGTAAGTATGTCCCAAAGAAAAAAGCCCCATGCGTGGTGCATGGGGCTTTTTTCAAAAGATAAGGTGTCGTGCAGCTTATTCAGCAGCAGGAGCTTCTTCTTCAACAACAGCTGGCTTAGGAGCTTCGATGATTTCACCGATAACTGTAAGCTTAACTGCGATCGTAGCTGTAACTTCAGGGTGAAGCTTAGCAACGATGTCGTACTGGCCAGACTTCTTGAGAGGCTTCTCAAGTTCGATGCCGTGACGGTTGATTTCGATACCCTTAGCAGCGAGACCTTCTTGGATCTGCTGGTTGGTGATTGCACCGAAGACCTTGCCCTGATCGCCTGCTTCGAGGGTAAGCTCGACAGTAACCTTAGCGATTTCTGCGGCGATAGCCTTGAAGTTTGCGAGCTCAGCAGCTTCACGCTCAGCGCGCTTCTTCTGGAGCATGTTAACGAAACGCTGATTTGCTGGTGTTGCTTCGAAAGCAAGACCTTGAGGGATCAGGAAATTGCGGCCGTAACCGCCCTTGACTGTGACGAGGTCGGCTTCACAGCCCAGACCTTCGATCTTAGTCGCCAGAATAACTTTCATGTTTGCCATAAATTTATTTGTGCTTTAAGGTTAAAGTGAGGGGAGAGAGTAGCCTGACTCGGTGCAGATGTCAAGTATCTTTTCATTTCGATGCTTGATTTTTTTTGAAAATAGGGCACTATAGCATCCATGATCGCATTTATCCGTGGAAAAGTCGTGGAAGCACGCCCCCAGTGTCTCATCGTGGATGTGCATGGCGTAGGCTATGAGCTCATCATCCCGCACTCGACATTTGACTACCTGAACCCGATGGAGGGGCAGGATGTGACGCTACGCACGCATTTTCATGTCAGAGAGAGTGCGCAGGTGCTGTATGGGTTTGCGACTGATGCGGAGAGGGACATGTTTCGCCTCTTGATAGACCGAGTGAGTGGGATAGGTCCTGCGACGGCTATCTCTATCTTGAGCGGACTTCCTATTGAGAGTTTTAAGGCTGCGGTGGCGGCTGGGGATGCGACATCCATTTCACGTGCGAAGGGTGTGGGTAAGAAAACAGCTGAGCGCATTGTGCTGGAGCTGAAAGATAAGGTAGGCTTGGCCGCGACTTGGCAGGCGCAGCAGCAGGGATCTACGACTCAAGCCGCAGCGGATGCTGAGCTAGCGCTCATCGCGCTGGGTTTCAAGCAGAGCGATGCGCGTAAGGCGCTGGCTGGTCATCTGAAAGAGGCTCCTGACGCAAGCACGGATGAGTTAATACGTGCTGCATTGAGGAATATGGGCTAAAAGCCGTAGTGCTTGCTCGGTCTGGGCAAAGCCTAGAAAGTTAAGCGCGGCGAAGCCACGCAGACGTCAGTGTATACTCAAATTTTAATAAATGCACGCGTAGCAGTCACAGCATCGTAGCAGCACCCTCACTGGCGTCCCTATTGTCCCTATTCTTCCGAGGCGCAGCCTCGCTATTATTTACGGTGAAATATGTGAAACGCTATCGCGTTTGCCACGAAAGATAACTGTCGCGCTTCGCTCACCCTTTTTTTACGGCAAAGCTAATGTCACTCAGGCTGTATTCTTCCATACCCAGCTCGCGTATGATATATCGTAGCAGTAGCAAGCTTGCCGCTGCGTCAAAATGCGCATCATGCCAGCTCTTAGCTGGCACGGCAGCTCTTACTTCTTCTGTGATTCCCAGCAGCTCGCACACCGCGCCCAGTGAGTGATCTTCTGCCTCTGGTAATGCGCGCCTCACGAGTGTCAATGTATCCAGCCATGGCGTGAATCCATGCGCTGGAAATCTCTGTAAGAACTTATATTCTGTGCTGTAATTATGCGCCACCAGCACGCGATTAGAGAGACGTGCCTTAAGCTCCGGCCAGAGGCTAGTAAAGGCAGGCGCATCCTGTAAGTCTTCTTTGTGTATGCCATGTACCTGCGATGCTGCCCAATGTATGGGTCTATCGCAGGCGAGGTAGCTCATGAAGTGCTGCATGTCTCCATACAGGCCATCAGCTCCGACGATGCCTATCTGCACCGGATGGTCAGTCTCACCGGGGAGTACTCCCGCTGATTCAAAATCAATAGCGGCAAAATTGAGTTCGCGCAAGGGACGCGTCATCAGAGCCGAGTCCGTCATAGTGTTTACCAGTAAAGGATGGCGCAGCCAAGCATAGCAGCTCCATAGCAGAGACCTGCTATAGCTCCGAGGCGAAGCAGGCTAGGGCGCGCGGCTATCCACTGTGCCATGCCGCGGAAGAGGTAGGGCTTCGCCACTAAGAAGAGGGATACCGTGAGTACGGGATAGCACCAGATGGGAATGAGTAGGCGTGTGATTGGCTCTTTCAGGAATGCTGCTGTCAGCGGTACGTTTACCGCAAGCAGGAGTAAGAAGCCGAGTGCACGTGGGAAGAGGTTTTCCTTTACCATGCTGCTGAGTACGAACCAAGTGATGGGTGTCGCTATGATGAGGATGCCGCGCATCGCTTCGAAGCTAAAGAGGTCAAGTGTCAGTGGGTTCCATGGCGCGTCAATCATCAGCAGCATGAACCATAGGCTTGCGATACCTAGCGTGATCTGTCCCAGTAGGGGGGCATCTGAGAGCTTCACGAGTGTCTCTCTCGTTCCCTTCACATTGAGCAGAACTAGTCCGTGTGCTAGGATGAGGATGAGTCCAAGTATGATACCAGCCGTGCTGAGGCTGAGCTTTTCATAGGCGTGCATGTGCTGGTTGAGTGAAGACATAGATTTGCTTGGAAACATCATAGCTGCTGCCTCTTGATGAGGCAAGCTTATTATTCTGGCATGATATTCCTACCAGAAATAAATCAGGCGATGGAGCTGATGCTCACATCGCCTGATGAAGACTATCATCTGCGGTTAGCAGATTGGTGAGAGGAAACTTATAGAAGCTTCTTTTTAAGAACTGGGGAGGCTTTAAACGCGACGTGCTCGCTTTCGGGGATATCCATTGGTTTCCCTGTGAGTGGGTTTCTGCCAATGCGAGCAGGGCGTGTCTTCTTCTCAAAAGTACCAAATCCTACGATCTGTACTTTTTCTTTTGATACGACCTTAGTGATAGCTTGAAGAGTCGCATGAAGTGCTTCGGATGCGAGCTGTCTCGTAGCGCCGATACCCAGTTCTTGCTGGATAATATTAATGAGCTTAGCCTTGTTCATAACAAATGTAAGATTGGATACCTTGTTTATACAATGAAAGACAATTGAAAGCAAGGAGGAAATTTAAAATAATTGTTAGAGCATTGTGGTTTTCTTAAGCTTAATGCCTTGTGCTTCTAATTAAATTTCATGTCGTAAAGTGCTGAAAATTCAATGTTTTTGAAAGAAATTTCATTTTCCCCGAAGTTATCGCGAAAACGCGCTCTTATCCTACCTTTTCTGTGTAAATTACAATTTTGTGAAAGCGGTCATTTTTCCATTTTTAAAATCTACTCTAGCCGCTTTTGCATGCTTAAACCATGCTCCTGTACACAGCAATTTTCGTCCCCCTATTTCCCAGTTTCCCGTGCGATGCACGTGACCGAAGACGAGATGTGAGCAGTCAGGGGCGAATCGCTCCGCGAAGTCTTCTGCGCGATGGGATGCGCTCAGCCATGCTTCGAGGATGCGAATGGGGCGCAGTGGTGGCCAGATGCAGTGAAGAAGCTTATTGAGCAGTGGTATGGGTGTCTGGTATGAGATGCGGTGCTGCGGTGGCTCATGCAGGGACATGGCCTGCGCTAGCTGGAGTCGCTGCCTTAGATTATGACGACGCTCAGGGTAGCTGGAGATGAGCTCATCACAGCTCTTTTTGTTGTGCAGGTACTCCCAGCCCCACGGGGCGACTTCGTCAAAGAACATATGCCCATGCACGACGATAACTTGCCCCTCCCAGAGGCTGAGCATGAGGTGGGGTGCATCTGCATCGTGGTTACCCGCGAGCTCGATGAGCTCTATACCAGCTCCCGCGCAGGCTGCGCGGAACTCTTCACGTAGCTCTAGTCCGCGCTCACGACAGCTATGAAATGGACGTGTCTCTGCGAGATCTCCCGCGATGACGAGTATGTCGATCTCGCCTAGGCTAGCGATGAGCTCACGTGGCGGAGGCGCGAGGCTACGATCGTGCCCATAGTGAAGATCAGAGAGTATGCACACTCTCTGATCTGCTTGAGGATTCAGTGATAGGACAAGGCTGCTGTCCATTTTTATTTGCATGGCGTCTGCTAGGACTCTACCGTCGTCGAGCGCGTGCGCTGCCTGACGGCTTCGTAGAGGCAGACTCCAGTTGCGACTGAGACGTTGAGGCAGGGGACTTGTCCGAGCATGGGGATGTTAATCAAATAATCGCAGTTCTCTTCTGTCAGGCGGCGCATGCCGCTGCCCTCTGCGCCCATGACGATGGCGACACCTCCGCTGAAGTCCATATCGTAGAGTCCACGGTCGGCCTTGTCTGAGGTGCCTGTGATCCATATACCAGCCTTCTGCATATCTTTCATCGCACGGGCAAGGTTTGTCACCTGAATGAAGGGTACATGCATGGCTGCTCCGACAGAGACGCGTACGACGGTCTCGGTGATGGTGGCAGACTTGTCCTTAGGGGCGATGACGGCGGTGACTCCTGCGCCATCAGCTGTGCGTAAGATGGCTCCGAGATTATGTGGATCCTGTACGCAGTCGAGGATGAGATAGAGTCCGTTCGGAGTGGTTTCCAAGAGGTCGTAGAGTTCTGTCTCTGGACGTGGCTTTATCTTAGCTTCTTGTGATCCCTTATCAGCGAGACCTCCCTTTGTGTGCTTGTTTGCACGGGCTTCGTGATCCTTGTACTTTGGTTTGAAGTTTTTTACCATGATGAAAAAAAGCCCCCTAGTCACTATTACGTGACTAGGGGGGGTGGAGTTTTAGATATCCCAGTGGTCGAGCCAGCGGAAGGATACGATCTCGAGCTTACGACCCATAGCTTCGTTCACATCAGAGAGAGGTGTGTCGCTAGAGCCGTCAGGGGTTCTCGCACTTTCGTGAGGGCTGTTCGATGGATCCACATAGTTAATGCGGCGCTGGACGACAGCTTCGCACCATGCCTGAGCCAGAATGGCGTCATTCACATTACGTACGCAGCCATAGGAGCGAACGATGAAGGTGTCATCACGCAGGGTGAGGATATTACTCAGTGACATGAGGACGTCACTCTGGATGAGGTAGCCTGGAGCTGCTGTGTGTATAGAGCCCAGCGCTGCTTCAGGGAACTTGTAGAACTCACCATCTGTGTTGGATGTGATCTCGACTTCTTCGAACTCAGCATTGATATCTGTGCGATCGATCGCTGCTTGGAGTGCGCCTGTGAGAGCTTTTTCCTTATCGCTAGCATCCAAGCGGCGGTTGATGAAGTCAGACATGCTCAGGAATGGACCACGCTCACGAACCTGCTCGACGATGCGTTCAGCGAGTTCTTGAATCTGGTCATTGTCAAGTTTGCGTACCTCGCCCCATGCGCTTGTGAATCCAGCGTTATCGCGGAAATCACTAGAACCACGCATCATGCTGTAGCCACTCAGTGAGTCTACGCTCTTATCAGTTGTAGAGACCATGAAGCGCGAGAAGACGACGTCGCTTTCGTCCTTACCTTCTTCGACGAGGCTGAGTCGGCCTGTTACATTGGTGACGAGCTTACGATTAGCGAGACCGCGCAGAGTAGCAGCCCATGCTTCCACGGAGGTGGAGTTGATGTTGAAACCACCATTGATCTGGATGAACTGTGCGACATACTTCCAGCCATCTTCAGCCATGAGGCGAGAGATGATCGCATCATCGGGATAAGCGTTTGACGCTTTCACGTGGCGAGAGACTGGGAGTGGCTTGTCACCGCTCAGGAAGCTAGCGAGGGTGTCGCGCGCCTTGATCGTGCCTGAGGCGCTAGGCATATCTGTGATGGAAGACGTGAAGAATCTATCCCAGAGTGCATCGTTGATGATGAGACCATGGTCATAGTAGTCATCGAAGATAACTTCCTGCCCGTAGATGAGGGGGTAGTTGTGATTGTACGAGCGGTGGATTTCATCAGCTGGTAATGTGGGGTCAGCGAAGGAGTTCCCTATACCTACTCCTGGTACGCCAGACTGGTACTGCATGCGAACGAGGTTAGAGCTACCACCGTCGAAGATGGTACGCTGTGTGCCTTCGAACCAGCCGGGGCTGAGACGCATACCGCTGTAGCCAGCCAGTGAAAGCGGTGGGTGCATAGGCACTTCCTGTGAAGCGATGAAGGATACCTGCTCACCATCAGCAGAAATGCCGTAGAAGCCGTTCTTTCCGATGCTGTCGAGTGGTGCGACGCTCAGACCACCACCAATTTCGATATTGACTAACTGGTAAGGGTGGTATTGGCGCATCTGGTCGTAGGTTGCGGCGTCTGCTCCCGACTCCGCAATACGGGATCCGAAGTGAGCTGCGCTGGAGTATGCCCATGACTTCGTGCGGTATTCACCCGTAGCAAAACGTGTGCGTAATGTGCCATTAGCGGACTTCGGAGTGATGCCTACAGCGGCGACGTAGTATGGCTGATCGACGTCATTCATACTTGTGTTCCAGTGATCTAGATTCATGATATCTAGATTGTCCGCTGTTGTGTCAGGGTCGTACCAGCCGAGTGTGAATCGGTGAGGAGAGTTGAGATATTTACCCACTGCGTCGCTTGAGCGGTCGGCCTTGTGCAGTCCTAAGAAGCCAGAGCGGAAAGTGAGCATCTCACGAGATCCCGCGAAGAAGTAACCGAGGTTACGGTTATCGATGGGGATAGGTGTGTTGAAAACTGGGTCGTTATGTGCACCGAAGCGTAGATTCAGAGGACGTGCGCCAGCGTTGATGTAGTCGTTACCCTGATTCGAGTAGAAGTAAGCCTTGAGACCAGACGTGGTCTTAGGGTTATACTCATTAGAGAAGGGGTTTTGGAAGGCACCTGAAACGCCACCACCACTGCCGATACCCGCGGCTGTACCATTCGTTGGAGAGAAGATGAGGATCTCACCTGGGGCGAAGACGATATCAGAGTTTTCGTTACCTTCGCTCTTGATGAAGTACTGACCATAGTCTTCCCCGAAGCTCTGGGCGATATCGTAAGCTGTACCACCAGATCCCGCTGTCAGGTTGTTCGGATCAGGATTATAAGGCTGAATCATGCAGTAGTTTGTCCAGCGGTGAGGGCGACCATCACTGTGCTGTGACCAGCTCTGAAGCCAGAGAGTCTTGTAAGGGATGGTGTGAGCCCAGAGCATTCTTCCGCGGACACGCATCTCGACATTATAAGGATTCCACCAGAGGACAACTGGGGTGTAGCCGACGCTGAGTGTAGAATTAGTAGTGGAACCATTAGTGGGCTCTGAATACATGAAGAAGCTCTGCATGTAGGAGAGCAAGACGGGGACGCGTGCATATCCAGCAGTTTTAGAACCTTCGTCAAGAAGAGTTTTTGTGTCGAAGTCGGACTCGACTGCACCATTGGTGTCGACGAGATGCTTCTTATCTTGGTAGGCGCTGCCGCTCATGCGTGTGTAGGCCGTGTTAAGGTTACCCACGAGCCTTGCATTGAAGGCGCTAGATCCACCACCTTCGCCGTTTGGCCAGGTGTTGTGGTAGGCATGCAGATTCTGCCAGCTGCCAATAGGCATGTCACGAGTCTGACCTACAGGGATCTCATCGCCTTGTTCTGCGATAGGATTGTCCTGTGATGTGCGGCGTGCGAACTCTGTATTTGCGAGTCCGTCCTTCGTGAGGAGTAGTGAAAGGTCTTGCTTGAATCCCCCCATGCTCACATTAACAGGAAGACTGTAGGAATGAGTCGTGATGTCGAAGAAGTAAGGTGATCCTGCTCCTTGTGCGCTTGCGCCTGCAAGCTGAAGGGTATTTAAGGTGAGTACCTTCGCGTTGTTGTCGATAGGCTCTGCAAGCTGAGCATAGAGCTGGCTGCCTTCAAAGGATGGTGGAGGGGTGTCCCATGTGCGGTGCAGTACTTCTACGGGATCACTTGTTTCTTCAAGTTCTTCGATATTGATCTTTGCCTTTTGGTTTTCACCGCCTACCCACCATGCGTACTGGGTGATGTTCTGGCCGCGTGAAGGCATGTCGATGAGATCGGCATAGACGTACTGGTCGCGTGGAGCTGATTCACCGAGTGTGCCAGATCCGATGAGGCAGATACGCTTACCTGGCTCGCTACTGCTGAGCTGCTTGTAAGCATCAATCTGTCGGGTAGATTCTTTATCAGTTGAAGAAATCAGCCAACGACGGAACATGGATGCACGTCCTTTTTCGTATGTCTCCTGAATGCTAGACGCTTTACCAGAGACGCTCTTGCCGTAAATAGGACCATCCCAGCTGTTCCAAACCCCGAGCAGGTAGGGGCTAGCGCCTTGGTCATTATTGTTCATGATGCCAGAGTTTGCCGTGACGCGTTGGTCAGGGCCTACTTCGACCTGCAGTTCTGCGATCGCTGCATTCAGACCTATGCGCGCCTGCTGGCGTGCTTCTTCATAAAGAAGCTTCTGCGCAGCAATACGGTTACGGCTTGCCACGAGTGCCATGAGGCCAACGGCGATCAGGGCGACAAGCACCATGAGAATCATGGTGGATATGATGGCGAACCCTGCTGGCTTCGGGTGATTATAGTGACGTGTTTTCATGCTTGTTGTGTGAAAGATGGTGGTAGAGAGTGCGCGTGGAAGTTGGCATTCATGATAGAATTTACACAAAATGCCTCGAATATCAAGACAAATTTGCTCCAAAATATCAACTCGTTCTAATTGTAAACAACTTAGAATTTGTCATATTAAGAAGATGGGGCTTTGAACATCAAGTATCATTATTCGGAAAATCTCGTAAACAACGTCTCTCCAGTACAAAGAAGCAAATGTAGAGCGATGAATAAACTCTCACTTTTCGCTGTACTAGTAGTCCTTATTTCGTGACTTTTTTATTGAAAAATTAGATATCCCAGTGATCGAGCCAGCGGAAGGAAACGACTTCTAGCTTGCGCCCCATGATCTGGTTCACATCCGAGAGTGGGGTGCTGCTGGAGGCCTCTGAGTTATTCTCGCTCTCGTAGGGCTTGTTTGAGGGATCGACATAGTGAATGCGGCGCTGAACGACAGCCTCGCACCAGGCCTGAGCTAAGATGGCGTTATTCGTGTTACGAACACAGCCATAGGATCTTACAATGAATGTGTCATCACGCAGAGTGAGGATGTTTCCCAGTGACATGAGCACATCACTCTGAATGAGGTAGCCCGGTGCTGCGGTGTGGATAGAGCCATAGGATGCCTCTGGAAACTTATAGAAATCTCCGTCAGGGCAACTGGAGATGACGACCTCTTGGAACTCATCATTGATGCGTGTGCGATCGATGGCGGTCTGGAGCGCGCCTGCGAGAGCCTTCTCCTTATCGTTAGCGTCCAATCGGCGGTTGATGAAGTCGGACATGCTGAGGAAAGGACCGCGCTCTCTCACCTGCTCGACGATGCGTTCGGCGAGCTCTTGGATGGCGTAGTTATCAAGTTTTCGCACCTCCCCCCATGCGCTTGTGAATTCAGTATGAGCGCGTAGGCTGCTTGACCCTCGCATCATGCTGTAGCCACCTAGCGAGTCTATGCTCTTGTCGGTGGTCGAGACCATGAAGCGGGAGAAGAGTACGTCGGCGGTATTCTTATCCTCCTCGACGAAGCCGAGCTGTCCCTTGACATTTGTGACAAGTTGGCGCTTAGCCAGCCCACGCAGTGTGGCTGCCCACGCCTCTACGGAGGTGGAGTTGATATTAAATCCACCCGTGATATGGAGGAACTGCGCCACATATTTCCAGCCATCTTCTGCCATGAGACGATCGACGATGGCTTCGTCTGGGTAGGAGTTAGAGGATTTCACATAGCGGGATACAGGGAGTGGCTTCTCCCCGCTCAAGAATTTTGTAAGCGTGTCGTGAGCGCTTATGATCCCCGAAGTACTAGGCATGTCCGCGATGGAGGAGGTGAAGAATCTATCCCAGAGAGCATCATTGATGATGAGACCATGATCGTAATAGTCATCGAAGATCACTTCCTGCCCATAGATGAGCGGGTAGTTGTGATTGTAGGAGCGGTGGATACCATCAGCTGGAAGGGCAGGATCGGCAAAGGAGTTACCTATCCCCACGCTAGGGACGCCTGACTGGTACTGCTGGCGGATGAGGTTCGAGCTGCCGCCTTCGAAAATAGTGCGCTGCGTGCCTTCAAACCATCCGGGGCTTAGGCGCATGCCACTGTAACCAGCAAGGGAGAAGGGTGGGTGCAGAGGAAGCTCAAGAGATGAGATGAAGGAGACCTGCTCGCCATCACCTGTGCCACCGTAAAATCCATTGCGACCTACGCTCTCAACGGGGGCAGCGCTGAGTCCCCCACCTACCTCGATGTTGATAAGCTGATACGGGTGATAGGTGCGCATCTGCTCGAATGTTCCTTGATCAGCACCTGACTCAGCTATACGGGAGCCGAAGAAGGCAGGGCTGGAGTGCTGCCATGACTTATTGCGATAATCGCCCTTAGAGAAGCGAGTGCGCATCGTGTTGTTCGCTGATTTTGGTGTGATGCCGAGTGCTGCTACGTAGTAGGGCTGATTACCGTCGCTCATCGAGCTGGTATTCCACGCTGTGAGCTCCATGATTTCTAAGTTGTCTTTAGTCGTATCTGGATCGTACCATCCTAGCGTGTAGCGGTGAGGCGAGCCTAGATGCTGACCTACATTGCCACCAGTTGAGTGAGATACGCCATTAAAGCCACCGCGGTAGGTGAGCATTTCTGGAGAGCCTGCGAACCAGACACCCATGTTTGAATACAACGGAATCTTTGCATTAGTGACGGGGTCATTGAAAGCACCCAGACGGAGGCGTAGTTTAAAATGCCCGCTGTCCACCTTAGACTTTTTCGTATCCTTACCATTAGCGTAACTTACCTTATTCCCGTAGAAATGAGCCTTAATCCCAGAGGTCGTCTTGGGGTCATATTCATTCGCAAAGGGATTGTCAAATGCCTCACCAATACTCGTGATCGCATCTCCTGTAGAAGGTGAGAAGATGAGGATCTCCCCTGGTGCGAAGACGATATCGGAGGATTCATCGTTTTGGGCTGCGATAAAGTACTCACCATAATTATCGCCAAAGGTCTGATCGTTATTGTAAACCATGCCTAGCTGCGAATCGTTCGTCCATCGCTGTACCATCCCATAGTTTGACCAGCGGTAGCCCTGACCATCCTGCGTATCGTAGAGACTCTGTAGCCAGACCGTTTTATAAGGTAGGGTGTATGACCAGATCTTTTTACTAGAGATGCGCATGGGGACGTTGTAGGGATTCCACCAGAGGACGACAGCGGTATAACCTACGCTGAGATCATACTTAGGATCACTATTCGTGTCCATCTGCCCGTTCGGCTCGGCGTACATGAAGAAGCTTTTGATGTAGGAAAGCATGATGGGGACGCGGGCGTAGCCAGCTGTCTTTGAGCCTTCTTCTAAGAGGGTTTTTACGTCGTAATCACCCCCATAGGCACTATTGGTATCATTCAGGTATTTCTTGTCTTTGTAAGCACTGCCGCTCATGCGAGTATAGGCATTGTTAAGATTTCCCACGAGTCGCGCACTGAAGGCGACTGAGCCGTTTCCTTGACCATTCGGCCAGGTATTGTGGTAGGCATGCAGGTTCTGCCAGCTGCCTATGGGCATGTCACGAGTCTGACCTGTGGGGATCTGGTCTCCTTGCTCAGCTATAGGCGCATCCTGTGAGCTGCGGCGTGCGAATTCTGTGTTTCCGAGATGCTTCTTGTTGAGTAGTAGGGAGAGGTCTTGCTTGAAGCCACCCATGCTGACATTGATAAGGAGGCTGTAGGACTGTGTTGTGATGTCAAAGAAGTAAGGTGATCCTGCGCCCTGTGCACTCGAGCCTGTGAGCTGAAGGGTATTCAAAGTGAGTAGCTTCGCATTGTTATCAATGGGTTCTGCGAGCTGTGGGTAGCGCTCGCTTCCTTCAAAGGAGGCTGGAGGCGTGTCCCATGTGCGGTGCAGCGCTTCTATAGGATCTGTGTTGTCTGCTTGGGCTTCAATATTGATTTTTGCCTTCTGGTTTTCACCACCTACCCACCATGCGTACTGGGTGATGTTCTGACCGCGTGAAGGCATGCTGATGAGGTCGGCGTAGACGTAGTGATCGCGCGGGCTGGCTTCTCCCAGTGTGCCAGCCCCGATGAGGCAGATGCGCTTGCCAGGTTCGCTGCTGCTGAGCTGTTGGTAGGCGTTGATGTCGTGCGTTATGTCTTTATCCGTCGACGAGATAAGCCAGCGGCGGAACATGATGGAGCGCCCTTTATCATAGGTCTCACTGATGCTATCAGCCTTGCCTGATTGACTCTTTCCATATAGAGGACCATCCCAGCTGTTCCACACACCGAGGAGGTAGGGGCTCGCGCCTTGGTCATTGGAGTTCATGATGCCCGAGTTTGCTGTGATGCGTTGATCGGGACCTACTTCGACTTGTAGTTCTGATATGGCGGCATTCAGTCCGATGCGTGCCTGCTGTCGAGCTTCCTCGTAGAGGAGCTTCTGCGCGGCTATGCGATTGCGACTCGCGACGAGTGCCATGAGCCCTACAGCGATGAGGGCGATAAGCACCATGAGAATCATGGTGGATATGATGGCGAATCCCGCTGGCTTCCATGGATTCTGCTGTTGGATTTTCATGCCTAAGTGTGAGAGATAGTAAAAGAGAGAAATGCTAGTTTGAGAGACGTAGTATCATCGACTCTACACGAAATGCCTTGGATAACAAGGAAAAAATATTCAGGCTGGAAGAAATGTCCATTAAATGTGTGATCTTAAAAAATCTTGCAAGACTCGCCCACTGTGGTAAGATGCAAGTGCATGTCGGACAAATCACTTTATATACTCGATGGGATGGCACTCATCTACCGTGCCTTCTACGCCTTTATCAATGCACCCATGCGACGCGCTGATGGTCTGAATACGTCGGCGATTTTTGGCTTGGCGAATACCGTACTTTCGCTCATTGATAAGGTGCAGCCTACGCACCTCGTCGCCTGCCTCGATGCGTCTGGTCCTACCTTCCGCCATGAACAATATGCAGAGTACAAGGCAAACCGTCAGGCCATGCCTCAGGAGCTACGCGACTCCATCCCCTATGCCGTGGAGCTCTTCGAGAAGATGAATATCCCTGTCCTGCGCATGCAAGGCTACGAAGCCGATGATCTCATCGGCACGCTGACACGACATGCAGATGACGTCGGTATGCCTTCCTACATGGTGTCGCTGGATAAGGATCTTGGGCAGTTGCTCTCACCCCTTTGCTCCTTCTGGAAGCCAGGGAAGAAGGGTGCGGACTTCGAGCTTGTGCGCGAAGCTGATTTCCTAGCAGAGTGGGGGATAGAGACACCCTTGCAAATTATTGATATCTTAGCCCTCATGGGTGATGCCTCAGATAATATCCCCGGTGTCGCTGGAGTGGGGGCAGTGACGGCGAAGAAGCTTATCACCCAATTCGGAAGCGTGGATGAAATCCTCGCACGTAGCAGCGAAATTAAGGGCAAGCTGCGTGAGAAGATAGAGCTAGGCGCGGATAATCTACGTCTCTCCTACCAGCTCGCGACCATACGTCGCGATATAGAGCTCGGAATTACTGTCGACGAATGCGAATGGAAGGGCTACGACGAAGCTGCATTGAAAGCCTGCTTTGAGGAGTTTGAATTTAAGGGCTTAGTCAAGCGCATCGGTGCGAAAAGCACACCCTCAGCAGACATCACTGCAGTAGAGCCTGCCGCCGTGGATGCAGGCCAGATGTCACTCTTCGACGAGAGCCCGCTTAAGGACATCAATAGCACACCGAGAAAGTACCGCCTCATCCGCAAGCCCGCTGATAGAAAGAAACTCGCGGCTCTCCTGCTGAAATCTGATCGCTGGGCATTCGACACCGAAACCACAGGACTGAACCCACTGGAAGACAGGCTGCTTGGTATCTCCTTCTCGGCATCACCGCATGATGCCTTCTACGTCCCCATTGAGGAGGCTGGAGATGTCGCCGACTTCGCAGAACTTTTCCTGTCTTCTGCGGAAAAATGCGGTGTGAATCTCAAGTTTGACTATCAAGTCCTGCGTAGTGCAGGATTGGAGCTACGCGGCCCCTTCTTCGACGCGATGCTCGCGCACAGTGCTCTGTATCCTGACCAGCGACATGGCATGGACGAAATGGCACAGAATCTCCTCTCCTATAAAACCATCCCCCTCGAAGAAGTCGCAGGGAAGGAGATGGATACAGCCTCTGTCCCCGTAGAGACCATGGCGACCTACGCCGCAGAGGATGCCGACATCAGTCTCCAGCTCTCTTCGCTCCTACGCGGGCAGTTGGAAGAGGCTGGACTGCTCTCGTTGATGGAAAAGGTGGAGTTTCCGCTCATTCCCGTCCTAGCCGAATTAGAAATGCAGGGTATGCGCGTCGATCCTCAGCAGTTAGCGAAAAGTTCGGAAGAACTTGCCAAGCAAATCGAGACGATTAAGCAGCGCCTCGACGCAGAGATCGGTCGCGAGATTAATCTCAATTCTCCTAAGCAGCTCGGAGAACTCCTCTTCGGGGAGTTAAAACTCGTCGATAAGCCGAAGAAAACGCGCACAGGCCAGTATGTCACCGACGAAGAAACCCTGCGCAAGCTCGTCCCCATCTCCCCCCTAGTTGGAGATATACTCAACTATCGCGAACTTAATAAGCTCAAGGGTACTTATCTCGATGCTCTCCCTCGCTTCATTTCAGAGAAAGATGGGCGCATCCATGCGAATCTCATGCAGATGGTGACGACGACAGGCCGACTCGCCTGCCAGAACCCGAACCTGCAGAATATCCCCGTCCGCTCGGAAGAAGGTAAGCTCATACGCCGCGCTTTCGTCGCCCGAGATGCTGAGCATCTCATCCTCTCTGCTGACTATTCACAGGTAGAGCTGCGCCTCATGGCCGCGCTATCGGAAGATCCGTCCATGATAGCCGCCTTCTGCGAGGGACGTGACATCCACACAGAGACAGCGGCTCGCATCTTCGGCTGCGAACCAGATCAGGTCGGTGGAGACATGCGCCGCGCGGCGAAAACGGTGAACTTCGGCATCATCTATGGCATCTCGGCCTTCGGGCTCAGCCAGAGGCTAGACTGCTCACGCGCTGAAGCTGCCTCATTGATTGATAACTACTTCGCTCAGTTCCCTGGGGTGAAGCAGTACATGGATAGACTCGTGGATGAAGCGCGCCAGCGCGGATACGCAGAGACTCTCTGTGGGCGTCGTCGCCAGCTCCCTGACCTCCAGAGTGCGAACTTTAACCTACGAGCCGCAGCGGAGCGAAATGCGATTAATACCCCCATCCAAGGCAGCGCTGCCGATATGATCAAACTCGCGATGCTACGCGTCGCAGAAGTTCTAGAAGGGCGTCGTACACGTCTCATCATGCAGGTGCATGATGAACTGCTCTTCGACCTGCACCGTGAGGAAGAAGAGGAACTTATCCCCCTTATTGTTCGCGCGATGCAAGACGCACTACCTCTCCCTCATGGCGTACCCCTTCTCGTAGAAGCTCGCGCTGCGAGTAATTGGCTGGACGCACATTAAAACCTATTTAATCAATAACTCAGAAAGAACATTTTATCATGATTCAAACGATTACAGTCTCAGGACTGGGCTACGATATTCATCGCTTTTCGGAAGTGCCACGTCCTCTCATCTTAGGGGGCGTAGAGATACACCCCGATTATGGACTCGATGGACACAGCGATGCGGATGTGCTCTGCCATGCCTTGGCCGATGCCATCCTCGGCGCGATCGGTGAGCCAGACATCGGCTACTGGTATCCCCCCGGTGATGAAAGCTGTAAGAATATCTGTTCGCTGCGCATCGTGGAGAAGGCGGTATCGCTCGTGCACGAGCAAGGAGGAGTCATTAATAATGTCGACTGCGCCCTCATCGCTGAAGCTCCACGCATTCTACCCTTCCTCGTCCAGATGAAAGAGACGCTCGCCCCTATCCTCGGTGTCGTGCCGAAGCGTGTGGGTATCAAGGCGACCACAAACGAAAAACTCGGAGCACTCGGACGCCGTGAAGGGATGGCTGCCTTTGCCACTGTTTCCATTCAGCTTCCAGCCTAATTCATTTTATGCACCCCGATCTCCTCATTCGAGCCCACATGATGGTGGATAAGCTCAAGCATTTTAATCAGCGAATCACCTTGGCCGAGAGCTGCACTGGTGGCATGATAGCCGCCTGTCTCACGAGTGTGGACGGCAGCTCTGCTATTTTCCGTGATGGATGGGTCTGCTACAGTGCTGAGGCAAAGCAGCGTGATCTTGGCGTATCTCCTCAGCTTATTGAACAAGAAGGTGTCGTCAGTGAGCCTGTCGCCCTCGCTATGGCACAAGGCGCGCTGTCTCGTTCTAGCGCAGATTATGCGCTCGGTATCACAGGAAACGCGGGCCCTACGGCTGAAGAAGGCGCTGCACCAGTCGGTCAGGTCTGTATCGCGCTTGTATCGCGCAAGGGAGACTTCGAGACGAAAACGGCTCTCTACACAGGCATGGAACGTCTACGCTGGCGTGACCGCGTCGTCGCGCTCGCGCTTGACATGATGCTGGTGAAGTAGATTCCTTCTTCTTGACTTAGTATAATCTATCTGATATTTTGATCGCCATGGAACAACTCAATTCACTGTCTCATTTTGAAGTGAAGACCAAGTTCTGGTCATTCATTCACAGATACTACCGCGTCTTCAATGACGCGGGTGAACTCATTGCCATCACAAAGGCAAAGGGCTTCAAGCTGAAGGAAGATATGCGTATCTACAGCGATGAAGCGATGACGCAGGAGATCATGAACATCACCACGCCAAACATTATCGACTTCTCTGCCACCTATCAAGTTCGTGATAGCGTCACAGGTGAGCTGCTTGGTAATATTAAGCGTGAAGGGATGACTTCTCTCATGCGTGACTCATGGACGATTTTTGACGGTAACGATCAGGCGCTATACAAGGTGAAGGAAGACAGCATGCTCTTCGCCCTGCTGCGTCGCTTCCTCACCAATCTCATCCCAGCGAAGTACCATCTGGAGCGAAATGGGGAGAAGACGAATAATCTTTTCAAGCAGAACTTTAACCCCTTCCTGATCCACTACAAGTGCGATGTCAGCGACTGGGCTCCTGAGCTCGATAAGCGTCTCGCGCTTGCCATGGTCATCCTGCTACTCGCCATCGAAGGTAAGCAGAACTAAACGCGACCTTTTGGGGAATTCTCGCAATTCGTTTTCCACAAAAGTGGATGTAGAAAATGAAGTAAACAGCGCGCCTCACTCGGTCTTTTTCGCGTATTTTTACCCTTTTTTCGTCGAA
>CAYJLR010000026.1:0-20043 GCA_964370895.1 uncultured Akkermansia sp.
CTTCTCCTCTCCCCTCAGGGCAGAGGAGAAACAGCCTTTTTAGACCTCTTACCTGTACACCCTCAGAGCGATGCACTCATCGACACATTACCCCGTGATACACAGGGAGTCCCCACACTCCCCGCATCTGCCGAATGGAGCGACTACCTCATCGTCCCATTCAGCCCGCGAGACATGATGATAGACGAAGCGCGCCTCGACGCCGAGGGCAAGCGCGAGATCGACTACCTCATCGTGACCAAGCCTGATGTCCTGCGAGAGCGTGGTCTCTACGTCAGCTCAGAGGACATCGAGAACGCACAACGCGAACGTCACCATGGGGCGGTGCTCGTATCACTCACGGAACAGGGAGGTGAGCGCATACAGCAACTCACCGCTGGCATGCGTCAGGGAATAGATCGTATCGCCATACGCGTACGAGGAGAGGGGGTATCAGTCCCCGTTGTACATAGCAACGTCTCGCGACACATCTTAATCACGGGACTCTCACCCGTGGAAATGGCGCAGCTGCTGAATAAATCGGGAGATGAGATATCACCCAGAGAGATTTACCTCGCTGAGCTGCGCGCTCAAGACATCCCCCTTACCTCTCCCATGAGTGATGAGGACTACACCCTCATTGAACACAGCTGTGAGCGAAGCGAAGCTCATGGAGTGGAGACACGAGAGCTTCCCCAGTGTTCGAGCATGACCGAGCTCATCGAGCTGCTAGAAGCTCCGCTAGACGAGCTTGCAAACGAGCAATTGGCACTCAGAATAGAGCTGCGAAATCAGCTAGAAACAAATAAAAAGCTTCTCTATCACGAGGAGAAAAAACTCCTTGCATGCAGTAGCAAGGACTTCAAGACATTTTCCGTCAAGCAAGACAAAAAAATCATCATGATGCACGAGCTCACTCTCATCCGCGAACGCGATGGAGATCTCGTGATCGAACGCTACAAGCTAGAGCCTGATACGCCGCAGCCTCGAGCGTGGCCAGAGAAGCGCAAGGGATTCCTTTTCTGGGATTAATGATTCTACTTTTTTAGGCTATCAATAATAGAATGAGCTGCAAACTCTCTACAGTGTCGAAAAGGGTAAAAATACGTCGAGAACTCTTCTTAAACACATGCGCTACTACCTTCATCATCTGCTAATTTCCCCCTGCCTGCTGAGCCTTTCTCTTGCTCAAGCAGAGCTGAGATCTGAGTCGCGTCTGCTAGCTGACACACTGCCTGACTTCTCCTACGCCGGTTACGCCTGTGGAGAAAAAGCCCCTCCCACAATCAGTCCGAAGAAGTATCGCTATTTTAATCTAGAAGATTTCGGGGCTATCCCCAGCGATAACAAATCCGATCGAGCCGCCTTCATCGCAGCCCTAGCAGCGATGAAAAAAGCAGGAGGGGGCGTTCTCTACTGCCCCGAGGGCGTCTTCGAATTATCAGGCGATGCTCCTGCATCGGAAAGCATTATAATAAACTTCAGCCCTTTTATACTGAAAGGCGCAGATCGGGATAAATCCATCATCAGCATGTCTCAGCCTCAGCTACCAACAGACCCAGCTAAGATGTGGACATCCCCTCCCCTCATCCAGATCAAAGCTCCTCACACCCCAGCGAGAGAGACAGCCATCACCAGCGATGCGGAGCTAGGCTCGCGCTTCATCATGCTCGAATCTAGCCAGCATGTGAAGTCTGGCGACTGGGTAAAGCTCACCCTTCAGAGTCGTGATACACAGCTCATGCGGCAGGAGCTCGGCGTGCACTACGATGAAGTCATGCAGAGTAACTGGGAAATCGCCAAGAAGGGCATACATATCGAGGCTATTCATCAGGTGAAGGATGTCTCAGGAGCACGCGTGGAGCTCTCCACTCCCCTACTCTACCCCATTAATTCCAAGCTGAACTGGAAGCTAAGCCTCCACCCCCATCTCGAAGATATAGGCGTAGAGGACCTCAGCTTCCGAGGCGACTGCCTGCCTGACTTCAAGCATCACCGCTCGTGGAATGATGATGGTGGCTTCAAGCCTCTCGTCATCAACCATGCGGTGAGCTCATGGGTACGACGCGTGAACTTCGAGCATGTCAGCGAGGCGCTCACCTTCAACCAGTGCGCTCATGTATCAGCCTACGATATCCTCATCCATGGGAAGCGTGGTCACTCTGCTGTGCGCGCCCAAAGTGGCTCTACCCGCGTTCTCATCGCACAGGTCATCGACCGCAGCGACTCCCACCAGCAGAAGGGTGCAGGACAGTGGCATGCGGTAGGCGTTTCCAGTCGCGCGATTGGCACTGTACTCTGGCGAAACACATGGGGGCTAGACTCGGGCTTTGAAAGCCATGCTTCTCAGCCTCGCATCACTCTCTTCGATAGCTGCGAAGGCGGTATGCAGTCAGGACATCAGGGGGGCGCGAAGGTGAAACTCCCTAATCATATGAAAGATCTCATCTTCTGGAATTTCAAAGCGACGAGCGTCCCTGCGAAGAAGCAGTGGGTATGGTGGGAGGAGGGAGACCAGTGGTCAAAGTTCATCACAGCTCTCGTCGTCGGATTCCACGGTGAGGCCCTCCGTTTCTCTGGCTGCCTGGAAGTACCTATCCCGAGTCAGAGTCTACTGATTCAGCCTGAATCTCTCTATGAATCTCAGGTCATTGAGCGACAGGGGAAACTCCCCGCATGGCTCAGAAAGCTTAAATAATGACACAGCAGACCGCGCGACCACGAACTACACGCTGGTCTCTCTGGGGGGGGAGGAGTATAGATTTCGGTGGCTTAGACCTGCTCGCACTGGCAGGATTACTCGTACGCAGAAGACGTAAGACGGTTTAATATCCCTTAAATATCGCATTTTTCATCCTCTGCAAACTTAGATTACTACATAATGTTAAATATTTCAATAATACAATAACACATTAATTTTAAATACAAATACACAGAAAACAAATAAATAGAAATATAATTTATTGTACTTGCATTGTTGCTATAAAAATATATAATGATGTCTCAAATTAAATTTGACTTTACTAACCTATATCAATACGCATTAATTATGAAACTCTCATTCTACATTACCCCACTCGTTCTAAGCCTATTTTTACAAGCTCAAGGGGCCACATCAGCTAGTAATGTGGAGGTATTCAGTGGAGAAAAGCGAGAAGGAGAAGCTAGCTCTATCATCAATGTGACTATAGGTAACCATACTGTGGCCAGTGATACTATATATGAAGACTCTACCACAACACCCGAGGCTATCGTGGGTGGGGCGTGGTTGAAAGATAGCGCTAGCTCTCAAGTAACAGTTAACTTCAATGAGCTCGATACAAATATAGCCAATATAAGCTTCGGTAGTACCTCCTGGAATAATTCCCTTTATGGCTCTACGGCACCTAACTTCAATCAATATAAAGATATAGTCGCAGGCATCTACGCTCAAAACAGTGGCGGCACATCCACTAGTGATATGACTACTCTCACTGTATCTGGTAAGACTCATATTGTTTTGGATGACGGCATTTGGTACCCCTCCGAGGGAGCTACCCCAGCCGAAACTCCTACCTTTGCGAATGGCCATAGTAACTATAGCGGTCATATTGTAGGCTCTACCATGGTGGAAGGTGGCTCCTACTACGATATTAATCACACCGGTGACACGAATATGCATCTCCCTAATGATTGGGGGCACAACTGGGATAACTACCAATACCTCTACTACGAAAGTGAGACAAATGCTCCTATTTATGGCGGAACTGAAGTGAAAGAAATTGTAGGTGGAGTGAAGCTAGTAGGCGTTTCGCATTCGAATGTCAACATTGTGAGTAACTTCACCTACCAGCAGGAAATTGATGCTGCTATTTTTAACTTTAATTACAACATCATTGGTGGTGTAAGTGCGCAAGGTAATAGTGAGACCGACCGATCTTCAAACTTAAGTATTAATCGTAATGGGGATATCGTTTTCGTCATGACGGATACGTATTATAATAACATGAATGACGACCCTACCCCCAATATAGACGTGTATAGACATGATATCATTGGTGGAGGCGTTTTAAAGAATCTTGAAAACAGCACGTATTCATCCTCAGGTGATATTTTCATGTATAATAGTTCACCAGGATCTAAACATGTGGCAGGTAGCCGTCTCGTGAGTGGCTTTCTCCTTGAAAATGTACGCGCGGATGAGGCTTTCACAGGTATTGATTCCCTAGGTCTTACGCTTAAGCATACTGGTAATATAGTCACGTACAATTCATTACCCATTGCATCTAATTCAAGAAACACTGAAAACAACATCGTGCAAACAGGTGGCATTTACTTCTCTGGAAATGAAAATGTAAGTGTCCAGGTTGACGGTGCCATTATGCTATCCACCTACAACACCTCCAGCAGATATAATTCAGTAGCGGGTCATGTCGAAGATAATATGAGTCCTCTCAGATACGTGATAACTGGTGGAACTGCTAATTCGCTATTTAATTCAACATTTGTCAACCAGGCTGATCCGCAAGGAGCTGATGCAGCGATCAACACTGTTTTCAAGAACTTCGGATTAGAGGTAGAAGATGGACAAAAAGATGCAAATGTGATAATCGCCCTCTACTCTCAATTCAATAGCGCGACCAATAGTGAATACAGTACCGCTGGACTATTGATTAATGGAGATTCTCGAGATGTTTATTTCGAAGTGCAAGGGCTTACACTTCTCGGAGGACACACGGCGTCAGACTACGATGGTAAACTCATCGGAGGTACAGCTATATTGGGGAATGAAAATGGTGTAGATATTAATAACCTCACCCAAGGAAACACTATCTTACACAAGGGCGATGTCATAGTCTCAAACTCAGGGCGAACAGCTCAAAATGAAGTCTATGCAGGCCACTACATCACGAATACAGTGATTAAAGAGGTATCAATAGGAAATATAAACTCTACATTAACAGCAGGAAATAGCGTGGAAGGAGAGTACTATATTGGAGGCTATTTCCATAATGTCTATGGAGAGAAGGCTAATGAGGGAGATACCACAGTTCGCAAAATTACTACTGGCGATATTACACTGAATGCCGATGGAGGTACAGTTGGCACCATAGGTTTCGCTACCTCATTTAATGGAGGGGAGAATGTCTATGGTGGTGCCTATGTGAGTGGGCATTTTGCAGATAATATTGAAATGACCCAAGGAGATGTCAATTTCACATTCAAAGGTACACCTCCTGCTGCGGGTCATACTGTAACCGCCGGTAACGCCATCGGGGCGCATGTATATGCAGCAGGTGCCTATAAAGCAACAACTGGTGATGGCACAGTCACCGTCGATAGTACAACGGTGAATCTAGATGGTGATATACTCCTTGCTAACCTTCGGCGGGACTATAGTGAAAACGCCCTATTTATAGTTTATGGGAATGGCTATAGCTATGTAAATAAAGATTTCATCATCTCTGGTGGCTTTGACTATGGTACGAACACCACGTCTGCAGCCAATGCACAAGTGCTAGGGGATAAAACTCTTAATCTGATTTCAGAGAACTCTACCTACACAAACGTAACATCTCGTAAGGGTGACACTACCTTCCAAGACTTTGATATAGTAAATGTCCAGCATGAAAGCTCATCATTCAGTCTGGTATATCAGAACTCCGCCCAACTGGCACGCGATAACGCTGCAAACGAGAAATCCATTAAGAAAACAGGGGCTGGTAAACTCATACTCGGTTTAGGCACTGAAAATCTCGATGTTCAAATCACCCAGGGTACGGTACGTTTTGAGAATTCTAATGACATCATTGCTGAGGGAACACGCTTTGACAGCGATTATGGTAATATCACAACTCTGGCAAACACGACTATCGAAGTGGCTGAGTTAGTGGATATTGGAGGTAATATCAGCATGGCTGGTAATGCCACCCTCCATCTTGAAGGAACTGACCCAACAGCTGCGTCACTCGGTGGTACATTCGAGTTCACGAATGCCTTTAACTTGACACTCACTGATCCGAGCATCATCTGGGATGAGGAGATCCTTCTCTTCACCGACTGTTTCGGAGTGGAAGGAGCATTCGGTGCTGCTGATGCTATCACAGGTAACCGATCTTCCCACATTTCTATCTATCTGAATGTAGGTAGCCCCGATAATATCGAAGAGCGACAATACTGGCTTTCATGGAAATCAGCAGAGAAAGAGCTAGTGCTTACACTCTTCCCTATCCCTGAGCCTAGCACAGCTACGCTGAGCCTCATGGCACTCGCAGGTCTCCTCGCTCGCAGAAGGCGTAAGGCGGTCTAAATAGCGCATTCGTGCATTTCTTTTCCAGAGCCTAGCTTCCTTTCGCAAGGGAGCTAGGCTCTTCTCTATTTCTAACGAATCTCGTACAGCTTAGCTCCTGCCATCAGTGTAGAGGCTCATTAATCCAAGGTCTTCTTGTCAATGTAGCTCTTGCGACGCGGAAGACATTCGGGGAGTTTGGCGTGCAGATGCGAGGAATAAGTCGTGGCGTGGATTTTAGAAAAAAAATCCGTTTAACAAAGACGAAAATGAAATAGAATGTAAGTAATTACTCACAAGCTCTAATAAACATGCTTATCTTGCTCCATTAAAAGTCTTTTTTGTTATTTTTAAATTAATCTTTATCATTCACCTCTAACAAAAACTCTTGACTAATACAGCAAAAATCCTATACTTATCCCGAAATCAGCGAAGATAGAATTATTCAAATTAAATTATCTTGAATAAATCGGGGCTCTCCCTAGCTTGAGCGACATTGAAAACTCGCTTTCCTTCATATGTCTTTTGGCTTTGAACTAGGCATGACACCCCTTCTCTCCTCTGTTAATCTATAAGCAGCAAAAACCCCAGTTTCAATGAAAATCCACGTACCCATATGGTTACTCAGGAGCTTACTAGTGGCTACCTTGAGCCTTAGCGCGGCACCATTATACGCGCAGTCGCCTGATACAGTCAGTGTAGATCTTAGCAGCATCGCTGAGAATCCTTACTTAGGCGCCTCCTTCATCGACAAGGCAGGTGATGTCACCTTTACTGGCTCGACTTCAGTTAATGTTGACACGACCCTAGGCGGTAGATATGATCACAGAAATCCTGTCGCCAGTGATAAAGGAGTTTTCGGTGGTTTTAGCTCAGAAGTGGAGAGTTCCACAGATCTGACAAAGCTGCAGAACACGACAGCTACTCTCGTGGGTGATACTCATGTTACAGTCACGTTAAATGAAAGCCACTATAACGATTTCACGCAATCGGTTATTGGTGGATCTTTCGCATCTAATGGTCTTAATGTGAATCAGACAGGCACATCGTATCTCACGATTAATGCTACAGACTACTACGGCGCTACGGATGGCTTCCAGGGCTATATCGTGGGGGGAAATCTGAACGCTGACTCTGATATCGTCGACACAAAGGATGTTACTTCAGTTATTTACTCCAGTGCGAATCAGAGCCATACGAGCATAGATAAGGTAGTGGTCACGGTCACAGGCGGCCGCTACGCAGCTTCAGGATCTAGCAATAACAAAGCGCTCTTCACGATCGGCTCTATGACACAGGGTGGTGGCTCTGTACACACAGGCTCCACTGAAGCCACATTAAGTAATGGCTACTATGGCACGATAGTAGGCGGTAATGCTTCAGTCGCGAATAAAAAGAACGCAGGTTATAGATCTGCGGGCGATATCACCTCAGGTGGTGAGGACACCTCAGTCGGCACGACGAGCATCAACTCAATACAGCTCAATGTCACCGACTCTGCAATGACGTCTCTTGTAGGCGGTAGCTATATTAGCAGCGACGTCACACGCATCGTGGGAGATAACGGTGTAACGAATACTCAGGCACTCACAGTAGGTAGTGTTAATGTGAATATAAAAGGTGGCTTTATAATGGAAGGTATAGCCGGTGGTAGCTATGTGGGAGCTAATATCTCACAAGGGCTTCCAGAGACTCAAGGAGGGAAGCAGATTAACTACACTGCTACTCAGGGAGCTATCGACTTAAAAGTATCTGGCACTCTGATCGTAGGCAGCTACATCGCTGCTGCAGGCGTGCTAGAAGCCCCCACTCAGATCCATGAAGTATCGAGCTACCTTGAGAACTCATATGACATCCTACAGAATGCCTTCAGTGATGCCATATTTTCGGGTGATGATCTCAGCACACTACCTACTCTCAGTGCCTATACAGGTCCGACAGGCGCGATAGATAGAACACTCGGGATGACTATCACTACCGAGTCTACCAATATCGAGCTAGGCAGTGATATCATATTTAACTCAGACATAACCGTAACGGGTGGCTACCATACGAAGATGGTAGATCCTACATACGAGTATTATAGACCTCTAGATGAGATGATTAGTAATATGGATTATAATATCGGTGTTATTAATGGTCAGCTAGGCAGAGGTGAGATCACGCAAGAAAGAGCAGATGCTCTTCTCGCCTATGCGCGCGACTGGCAAGCGAAGCTACAGGCCATGGGTGAATCCCTCCCGACTGCCACCTACGATCATCAGTCTATCGTGAAGGGAAATCGTCTACTGACGCTTAATGATGGTAGCTATGAAAACATGGCTAGGGTGAACTTCATCGAATTTGATGAGATTACAATCGGAGAAGGCTCATCTGTGGACTTCTCAGCTAGTGGGCAGGATCTCGACAGCTTTAACGGGCGTAATACTCTGAGCGCTGATGGCATTCATGTGATCGCAGATGACTACAGTGGCACAAACACGCTTCGCAAGTCAGGAGCTGGTACACTACTCCTCAGCGACACGAATGGACAGCAGGGCAGCGAAGATAATCTTCAGCTCGTCGTCGAGCAGGGTACAGTAGCCCTCGCCGCCAACAGCGCTGCAACGGATAAAACGAATTTCAAAACCCTCGTTATCCAATCTGATGCCACCCTCGATATGAGCGCAGGGAGCAATAGCCTCGGCGCAGCAGCTGGGATTAATGGTGACTTAAGAATCGAAGGAGCTGCCACGATCATAGCGGATGCATCACGACACGTCGCAGGTAGTGGCACGAGCATGACTGGCGGCAGCCTGAGCGTGGATGCAAAGTTCATCCTCGCGCTGGAGAATGTGAGCTCTATGCAGTTCTCCACAGAAGGAATAAAGGAGTTCTCCTCTGCTTCCCTTACTATGGATATCGGTATCTTCGAGATTCTACTCTTCTCTGACCTTCACACGATAGACGGTATAGACTTCGTCACAGGCACATGGGGGACAGAAGAAGTGAAGCTCGCGCTAGCATCGGACTACCTCTCGAGTGACTTCTACCTCGGAAACGAAGATGCGAACTGGGATAGTAGCGATGCCTACCTCATGTGGAAGGAGAATGGCGACCTCGTCCTCACGGGGGCTTCAAACTATCCTATCCCTGAGCCTAGCACTGCCACGCTGAGCCTCCTCGCGCTCGCAGGTATACTCGCACGCAGAAGACGTAAGGCGGTCTAAATATCCCTTAAATATCGCATTTTTCAGCCCCACTCAGAAGCTCTGAGTGGGGCTTTTTCTACTAGAAGCTATCCACACGAGTGAATAAAGATAAAAGGACTACAACTCTAACAAAATGATAAACAACTAAATATTTATATTGACAAATGATTCTCTAACGAATAAGCTCCTTGTTAGGAAGATTCTATCTTCTAGATCACTCACTTCTATTATCAATCAATAGTCGTAATAATCATGAAACTATCCTTACCTATCTCACTTCGCGCGGCTCTAATCACAGCCTGCATCAGCACTACAACTTCTTTCGCCTTCTCCCAAGAGGTCGAGAAAGAGACCGTAGAAAAAACATTCACCAATGAGGACACAGGTACCCTTTATGTTGGTGGTAACTCCATTGATCATGGAGAGCCTATCCCTGAAGGAATGATGGCTAATTTCGACAAGAATGTCATCATAAATATCAACAACGTGGATAATGGGGTAAATACCATCTTTGCTGGTGGTAATTTCTTGAGTACTGCTAACGCCTTGGACGATGCACCCGCATGGGAAGAATCATTTTTTAAGAGTGCCACATTTGATGGGAATACACAAATTAATGTTAATTCATCAAACGTGTTTATTCTAACTGGGGGTAATGGAGCATATAATTACTCAGGCTATCAGCACGACGTGAGCTATCTGTACAATGGGAAAGGGCTTGTGGATATTAACTTTAAAGGTGATACTAATATCAATATTGATAAAGATTCACAAGTTGGCTTTATTGTCGGTGGTAACTATGGTAATAGTATGGGGGCTATCTTTGAAGGCAACACCTCCATTACATCAAACCAATTATTATTTGATCATATAGGAGCTTCTTTAAACAATGCTAACGCAATCATAGGCGCGAGCGTCGCCACAACCCAAAATGATACAACCTTCAAGGGCAATAGTACCGTTCTAGTTACAGGCATGCTGAGCGCTGAAACAAATTGGCTTAACAATAAACCCATTACTTTCTCTGGTACTTTCGGCAGTATTGTTGGTGGCTTGTCTGGCGATTTTCGCAAGATAGACAGCCGTTACATAACAGGAAGCCCAGAAGGTAATACTCGTCAACTAGGATTAGATCTAAGGGATACAATAGGAAAGCTGGAGGGCAATACTACCGTCACCATTAATCATCAAAATACATCGGCCTCGGAAAACAACATGCTCTACGCTGTTATCGGTGGCTCTATAGCTGGTAATGGGATGGATATCTTGCACACTGATTTAGAAAGCACTAAAGAAAAAATCGAAGGGCAGGTTAATCTAAATATTAATAGTAAGGACAGCATCAACTTCCAAAAGGCTGTTGTTGGCGGTAATGTGAATATGGATGCTGAAGCAGTACATGCGAATGGGTACGCCATTCTTGTGCGCGATAATCTCTCAGAAACGCTAACGGACAAAGTAAATGTAGAAGTGACCGGTGGGAACTTCGCAGCACAGAGTGAAATAACACATCTTGATTCTTCAGCTGGAGGTATCAAAGAAACGCCTACAATCTACGATTATGGTAATATGTTCATCAGTGGTTCTCTATCCTTTGGTGGAGGAAAGGTCACAACAACAGAAGTTATCTCCACCATTGACGGTGGTATTTTTGACATTCTGGTAGGTGCGAATGCATCCACTCCCTCATTAGGAACCGACACCTTATCAGGTAGTGCATGGCAGAGTCAGGGACAGGATTACGAGGTTTCGGCTGACAGACTCTATTCTGCATATGGTTCTCACCCTAATTACACGGATATCTATGCAGATGCACCCGCTTCTGGTACTACCGGTATTGATTTCACTTCAGGTAGTATGCATAGTGATACTGTTAATATGACAGTTAATGGTGGCAGCACTCAACTTGTCGTGGCGGGTAATTATATTGCTAGCGAGGTAACTCACATAACAGGTGGCATAAGAACAAATGATGCAGGAGAATCGATTCTGGATAGTCAAGGAAATCCTATCAGAGATGGAAATATAATAGAAAATCATGTTTCCCACGTCGAATCATCTACTCTTACGATCACAGGTGGTACTCATCAAAAGATAACTGCAGGAAGTTTCATCGGAGCTAATATTACCACAGGTAGTGTGGCTCATGCAGGTGATGAGAATGTGCGCTACACAGCCACGCAGGGCGACATCGCTATCAATATATCGGGCGCAGACACTTCAATAAAAGGCGATTTCATAGCTGCGGCTGGCATCATCGAAACTTTCAGCGCCGAGGCATATCTAGCACGCTATATTTCTTCAAAAATAGCTTATGATATAAAATTTGGCGGTATGTCAGGCGCGACCGCTGTCGACTTAAGCGGAGCCACAAAAGAGGCTACACTACAGATGACAACTCAGAGTACGACTATTACCCTCGATGCCAAGGTAACATTCGAAAATGGCGAAACCCCAATCACGGTCTCAGGTGGCTATCAAACACAAAATTCAAGTGCAGACGATGCTATACAATCAGTACTTCAAATATTTGGTGATCAATCATTAGCCCCCCCCACCGCATTCAAAGAGAGCCTAACAAGCAAAATAGGAAGTACAGACTATACTAATGCGTGGATCGCGGCATACGATGAACTTGTAGCGGCCTTTAAAGCGGATGGATACGATTACATCAATCCCACCGGCGCTGTCGTTACAGGGAATCGCCTCCTTAGCCTGAATGACAATGCAGTCTACAATAATCTGGCTAATGTTGCCTTCGTCGACTTCGATGAGGTGAATACAGGTGCTGGTGCAGTCGTCAATTTCAGTCTCAATGCTCAGGATCTCGACAGCTTAAATGGTCGCCACATCATCGATGATACAGTCATGGATGGCATCCATAGCTCCGATATCAACTCCCTTCGCAAAACGGGCAGTGGCACGCTTGTTTTGGGGGGAAACAATGGTCAAACAGGAAAGGCCGCAGGTCTCTCGCTCGATGTACAGCAGGGTAAAGTAGCGCTATCAGCTAATAGTGCAGCTACGACGCAAACGAACTTCGAAACACTGCGCATACGCACTGATGCCAGTCTCGATATGAGCGCAGGTAGCAATACAGCAGGCGCAGCTGCAGGTATAAACGGTCACCTCCAGCTTGAAGATATGTCCATAGTCATCGCTGATGCAGGACGTAGCGTGAGCGGTACGGGCACTAGCATGACAGGTGGGAAGCTCACTGTGGATGCGAAGTTCATGCTCAGCCTCTCGAATATGGATAGCGTAGAGCTCGGGATCAGCGAGACTTTTACTCTGAATGACGGTACTAGCCTTGACCTCGGTCTATTTAACATTGTGCTCTTCTCGAACCTCAGCTACACAGATCCGACAAGTGTCGTCGGCATCGACTTCCTCGAAGGCATGTGGTATGGTGAAGAGGCTAAGATTGCCCTCGCTACAGATTATATGAAGAGTAACTTCTACCTCGGTGATGAAGATGCTATCATGGAAACAGGTGACGTCTTCATCGTATGGCGCGAGAATGGCGATATGGTGCTGACTAGCGGTACAGCTTTCACCATCCCTGAGCCTAGCACAGCCTCGCTGAGCCTGCTGGCACTGGCAGGACTCGTCGCACGCCGTCGCCGTCGTGTCAGCTAAGAGCGAATATTAAGGCATAGTTAGCTCTTCAGTGCGTCACGCTAGAAGAGCCCCCCCAGCCCCTTCAAGATCCTAGCCTCTTTTTAATGAGAGGCTAGGATCTTTATTAATAGGGTAAGGTGATTTTTAAACTGCATGATACCTCATTTCTGCATGTAGATCTATTATGATGATTAATACTACCTTCATAGTGGACTTATACACTTTCATCGCGTTGATCGATTCTCTCAGTATATATGTATATTGTAGGCATAATTCATCATATTTGTAGAATTCAGCAAAATAACGATCACGCGCCTGTTTAAACAGTCATATTCAACTCAAAATTAAAATTTTAAGCATATTGACAAAAAGAAAAACAATCACCACTTTCAATTGTAAATAAATGCCTAATGGCATTCATAATGATTATATTTTTAGAGTAATTATATGATTTTCGGGACTAGATACGGGAAACAGAAACAAAACGTAATATATTGTAGTACAAAATAATACGAATTCGCAAAAGGAAGAGTTCACACCCTATTCTCTATGTCTTATTTAGATAAAATCCAGAAGGAGAGAATCAATAAAATAGAAGAATTCAATATGACACAAAACGCCAAATATACAACTCGTTGTATATTAGCATTATATTGTATAACAACGTATTTTTTAAAAAAATATATCATTTTTTTAAAAAATTAGCCTTGTAATCCTATGGTATTACTGTATTATTTGCCGACTTCCTGCCCTAAGGAGTAAAAACAACAACCCCAATTAATGAAAACAACACTTAAATTACGCCAGATTCTTTTGGCTACTCTTGCTACAAGTTTAAGCTTGCCTACACTTGATGCGGCTACTGGGCCAGTTATCTTTGATCAGAGCAATGCAGTCGGCAACGTTGATATCAGCGCTACCGCTGATCCTAATGAATCGATATTAGTGGGTGCAAAAGTTGAAGGTTCAGCCTCTCTTGAAAATGCACTCACTGGTACAATCGACTTGGACAATGGCTCTAGTGCAAGTAACTACAACGCCTACGGCAACATGTTCGGTGTATACGTAACAGGTACAGAAGCAGGTTCAGCGCTCGACACTAGCGATCTTCAAATCGTAATCAATTCTTTCGGTGCACACACTTCTGGTGGAGGAGCCACTATAACCGGCATCGCAACAGAGGAGAGCGGTGCAGTACTCGGTGATTTGCGCAATACGGATATTACGATTAACGACATGATCTTTTATTCATCCGAAGCGCTCTACGGTATTGACGCCAAGGGATCTAGCATCAAGAGCATCGATGCAGACAGTAAGATTACGATCAACGCTTTTGATCACAGCGCTTCTATTACTGGTAGCGTCAATGGTATTCACGCAAAAACAATTGGAAGCTTCGAAGGTGAAATCGAAATCAACGCAGGCATGGGTGTTAGCAAATCTAACGTCTTTGGTCTTATCCTCGAAGACAGCGTCGACTCAGCAGCTACAAACAAGATCGCAGGAAAAATCACCATCATCAATGTGGGCAAAGAATCTGATACAACAGGTATACTCTTCGATAACAGTAATCTGAATGCTACTGATGTCACGACTACCGTTACGGTCAATAACTCAGGTGGCTCGACGACAGGTATTTCTCTCGTTGACTCGACTCTCTCTAGCATTAAGTCAGTCATCAATGTGACTGGAACAACTGCAAACACCTTCGGTATCCGCAGTAATCCACTCAATATTAATGAAGAATACTACATCGGAACTATAGACTCGCAAATCACTCTGATGGCGAATTACACTGCAAATGCTAATGACACTAGCTACGCAACAGGTGTTCTTGTACGTCTGAATGGCTTTGGTGATATCTCTAGCACTAACTCAATCACTGTAAACGGTTATAATGCAGGCGTAGGTCTACAGTTAAGTATTCACCCTCAGGATTTTACTATTAACAGCACTGGCGACGGCCTTATCAGTGAGAGTGGATCTATTGGCGGTACTATCTCGGTGAATACAACTAAGACTCTGCTCCTCGACGGTAGCGGAGTAGTATCTGCTGATCAGGCTCACTCCAAGAGCACAGCAGCAATTAAAATCTCTGAAGAAGGTCGCAATGCCCCTGTACGTGAAGCTATACTCAACGTGAAAGATGGCTTGAATGCCTCTGCTACTGTTGTTTCTGGAGAGAATCGCAGCTATGGAGATGCTATCACCTTTAATACTGGTATATTGACCCTGAAAGCTGATTCAGCTCTCGCCAATATTACCCTCGTAGGTGATATCACAGGATATAATAAGAGCACAGGTTACAACAGCACGCTTAATTTCTACAACGGTAATTATAGTGTTAGCTCAAACTACTGGTACGCCAATAACATAACGCTCGGTAACAAGACAGATCGTACAATCAGTGTAATCAAGCTTCAGGACAATACCAACTTCTCCATCACAGAGTCTCTTAGCTTCCACGTGAACTCTGCAGCGCAGCACTCACAAATCTCGGTAGCTAGTGGCAAGAGTGTCGATCTCTCCAGCCTGACACAGATCAATGTATCTGTCTCAGCAGATCTACTGAGTCAAGAGTACTTCGCAGTATATCTCATTGATGGTAACATCACCAGCAGCACGTCAAATGAGTTCACCATCATCCTTGATGACATCGATGGCTTTGGTACTCTCGATACTATTGATATCATACTTGATGGTGTATCCTACGACTACGTAGAAGGTGGGCTTACACTTCAGCTCGGTGAGAGCAATAATGATCTCATCCTCTACCGCGGTCCAGATCACGATCTGATCATTCCTGAGCCTAGCACAGCTACGATGAGCATACTCGCTCTGGCAGGTCTGCTTTCACGCCGCCGCCGCCGCAAGTCAGCATAAGCTTCATCGCTATATTATTTCACAAGAGCCTAGCGTCCCAGAGGGAGCTAGGCTCTTTTTTGTGCATTCTGCCAGCTTGACTTCGTGTGGATACCACGTTAGTATGTTTTAACATGAAACTTACTTCTGTCTTAATTGCTACCCTGGTACTCCCCAGCTTGTTCGCCAAGGATACGCCTACTCAGCATCTAAAGGGTTTCCAGAAACACGAAGTGCATGCAGTGCAGCTAGTGGCGAATCACCAGACACCTAAGAATATAATCATCCTCGTAGGGGATGGCATGGGATCAGAGCACATGGGGGCTGCGTGGATGAGTAATAAAGGAGAGCTCTACATGACTCAGCTGCCTGTAGCTGGGCATGTAAACACGACTAACAGAAAGGGAGAGATTACGGACTCTGCCGCTGCGGCTACTGCCTTTGCGACAGGCGAGAAGACGCGCAATGGTCGCATAGGCATGAATGCACAGGGGGAGAAACTCACGTCCATCGCCACCCATGCTCGTCAATACGGCATGAAAACGGGGCTTGTAGTCACGAAGCCTATCACTGATGCCACGCCTGCAGGCTACTACGCCAATGTACTAAAGCGCGGTGACACAGCACAGATAGCGGCTCAGCTTCTCGAAGCGCAGATGAGTGTGCTCATCGGCAGTGGGCAGAAGAATTTCACTCCCGAACAGCTTGCTGTGCTGGCGAAGGAGACGCCCCTACTCAGGTGGATCGCCGATGAGAATGCTCCCTACGCTGCGCAGCGTGGCTCTGTGCTGGAAGAGAGTACAGCTGCGGCACTAGACCATCTAGGGAAGAATAGCCCAGATGGCTTTTTACTCATAATAGAGGGCTCACATATAGACTTAGCAGGTCATGCGAATGATGGGAAAATCAGTGTGGAGGAGACCCTTGATTTCGACCGCACAGTGGGTGTAGCGACGAAGTGGGCGGCTCAGCATCCTGACACACTCATACTAGTCTTCGCAGATCACAGCACAGGTGGTCTTAGCTTAGTGGGAGGATCAGCGAAGGAAGGTACGGCAAGCGTGCGCTTCACCACAGGAGATCACAATGGTGTCTTCATCCCACTCATGGCAGGTGGAGCAGGCAGCCTGTGCTTCACAGGAACGATGGAGAATACAGATATTTACAAGCGTCTCCTGCAGCTCATTTCAAAGCGAGAAAAAAGCCGATAGTATCGTATTTATCAGCAGCTTAAACTTTATGAACACGCAGGCTACTTGACTTACGCGGAATGATATGCTACTTTACATCATCACATTATTATGCATAAAATTTTACTAAGCACATTAGCTCTCAGTCTAGCCCCACTCGTGCAGGCTGACATTCCTCGCATTTATCCCAGTCCTCAGAAGAATCTGCTCGAAGACAAGCTCACGACCATAGAGGAGGTGGAAGTTGTCATTTTAACCCAGCAAGATCAGAAGACGTATAAACCCTCAGTCGCATGGACTGCCATTCCCCAGAAGGAAGGGGCATACGGCATCATCATCAAGCCGGGGAAACTCTTCGTCCTCGCCTATGATGAAGCAGGTGCATTCTACGCACGCCAGACCATTATTCAGCTGCTCAGCGAGACAAAGGGTGATCGCTACCTCTATGCCCAGAAAGACCCTGTCGAAGGTCAGAGTATCGAACAGCTCGTGATGGGCAATCAGCTTCCCCTCGGTGATATCTATGACTGGCCAGATATGCCCTTCCGTGGCTCGATCGAGGGTTACTATGGCAAGCCATGGAGTCATGATGATCGCAAGGCTCAGTTCGAATTCTACGGTCGTAATAAGCTGAATACTTATATCTGGGCACCGAAAGACGATCCCTACCACCATGGAGTGAAGAGCTATGAGCTCTACCCTGAGAAGGAAGCGGCAGAAATCCGCGAGCTCTGTGATGTCGCGCGTAAGAATCACGTGAAGTTCATCTGGATGGTGCACCCAGCGAATACCATTCAATGGGTGAATAATGGAGGCAAGCCCGATCTGGATCGCCTCGTCACGAAGCTAGAAGCCATGTATGATCTCGGTGTACGCGACTTCGCCGTCTCTGTAGACGACTCGGGGGGTGATATAGGCAAAGCGGAGAACCAAGTCACACTCTGTAACTACATCAAGACCCACTTCATCGATAAGAAGAGCGATGTCGGTCCCCTCATCATGTGTCCTACAGGCTACAACAAGGCATGGGCGAACACTACTTACCTCAAGACACTGGGCGATGGTCTGCACAAGGACATCCTCGTCATGTGGACAGGGGATAATGTCTGCGCCGACATCACCGTGCAGGGGCAGGAGTGGATTCAGAAAACCCTCGGTCGCCCCACCTTCATCTGGTGGAACTGGCCTGTACACGACTACTGCCCAGCCCACCTTGCCCTCGGTCGCACCTATGGTCTAGAGCAAGATCCGAAGATGCGTGAGCTCATGACGGGCTTCAGCTCGAACCCCATGGCACTCGCAGAAGCGAGCAAGACAGGCTTGTTCGGTGTCGGTGACTACAGCTGGAACATCATGGGCTTCCAATCTGATGAGAACTGGAAGGACGGCATGAAGCGTCTCTACCCCAGCAGCCATGCGGCACTCCAGACATTTGCGAATCATAATTCTGACCTCGGGAATAACTATCACCGCTATAGACGCGAAGAGTCCGTCGCCTTCGCACCCACAGCTGAGAAGCTCACAAAGTCCATGAAGGAGAATAAGCTTGATCAGGAAGCCCTCGCCGCAGCGAGAGCAGAGTTCAAGGCTCTGAAAGCAGCGACAGAAGTCATCGCTTCAGCTCCCGATACGAAACTACTCGCAGAAGAAATCGCACCATGGATAGCCCTCTCCGCTGAGCTGGGCGATGTAGGTGATGCCGCCTGTACAGCAGCTGCGCAGCCCACGCTCGCGAACTTCTCTGTCCTGCAGAAGCACTGGGATTCCTTTAACGAAGGTGCACCAGACCGTACGCAGCACAGACCACTCGTCTCGGGCTGGACCGTCATGCGTCCGCTTGTCTTTGCCATGTCTGACTACAGCCAAGACCGCATCTTCGAAGACCAGTTCCAGCAGAAACGCAAGGACGCGAGCACAGCCACGGTAAAGCCCGCAGGCAAGGATCTATCCCAGCCCCACGTGCGCTCTAATGTCGCGGATCTGGAAAAACTCAGAGTCAGCCGCCAGCAGAACAAATTCTTCGGCATAGACAAAGTGCTCGAAGTCAAGACACTCGCTCCGCAGCAGTACATCGAGATGGTCTTCCCCGTGCCCGTGGATGCGAGCTGGATGGAGATCAATCTTGAGAATGGCAGCCTCGCCCAGTGGGCGCAGGTCGAGCTCACCCTCGCGGACGGCAGCACGATGAAGCCGCAGTTCGATATGCAAGGCAGCGTCATGACAGCGAAGGGTGGACAGCTTCCGAAGCAGCGTATCAGCAAGATGAGACTCTCGAACACAGGTAGCCAGACGGAAGAGATCAAGCTGAATATGTTCAAGCTCGACTGCGCACCACTCGACTCACGCTTCGACAAGAGCTCCCTCTTCGACCGCGATCTGCTCAGCTACTTCAGCGCGAGCGCGGGTCTGAACACCACGCTGGACATCCCTGCAGGGACGAAGGAGATCATCGTCATCAGTGAGAACGCAGAGATCGAGAAGATGGAGAAGAACGCCACAGGCGGCAGCATCAAGCTAGCTCCAGACACGACAAGCTTCACGATCGAGTGCAGCCCTGCCTCTGATGCTCGCATCTACGAGATTATCTTCAAAAAATAACACTCATTACTCATTTAAGGAAAAGGCTGGTAGCACTTGTTACCAGCCTTTTTCTGCATCTAGTAATAATGCTCTCCGCTGTCACTATTTTTCCTTGCTCGTAGAAGAAAAAACTGCTAATCGTAATACACAATGAAACAAATCATCACTCCTTTTCTTTTTACAGCGAGTCTCCTGCATGCAGCACCGAGCACGAATCACGGCAGCATCTTCGACCAGCTAGTCCCCAGCCCTGCGCAGACACAGCTAAGCGCGCAGCAGCTCCCAGAGCATTACTCTAGCCGCTCTGCCATCCCAGCCGATGCAGACCTCTGCCTCACTCTGACCCAGCCTG
>CAYJLR010000027.1:0-19874 GCA_964370895.1 uncultured Akkermansia sp.
TTCCTTCCAGCTCGCTACCTTCGCTTCGCGGAAGAGGAGGGCTTCGAGTGAGGGGACTTTTTCTTCCATGAGGAGCTGAGGAATGACGGCTGGACGATTAATCGTGATGACCTGCATGGGGGCGAGGACGGTCTGTCCTGTGCTATCCACTGTAGGAAGATTAATCAGTTTACCCTTCACGACTGGAATAGGCATGGGGCTGTCATCGGGCATGATGAACACGACGAGATCCATGCCATTGAAGCTAGCGAGTGCCTGTGCTGGGACAAGGTAGGCGCCTTGGATGACTTCATCATCCACTTTGATACGTACAGGCATACCGGAGTGGAGCACACCCTTGTCATTCTGGACGCGTCCTACGACGGAGAGCGTACCAGTCGTTTGGCTGAGCTGGTTATCCACGGAGACAATGAGTCCTGCAGGTTCGTAATTCACACCATCTTCGAGAATGATGTTGAAGGGGATCTTCGCGTCAGCAATGTTCTTCACTGTTGATTCTGTGTAGCCCTTCAGTGCGAGTTTACCACTGATGTTGAAGTCAACTCGCATGGGGTTCACTGAAGATAGTGTCACAAGTGGCTGAGCTGTGGTAGGCCCGACGAGATCACCAATAGATGGTGTCGCAATACCTGCGCGTCCTGTGAATGGAGCGCGGATCTCGGTGTAGCCGAGATTCGTCTCAGCTTGATTAAGGATGGCACGCATCTGCTCGACACTTGCCTGAGTGCGCAGGAGGTCGGCTTGGTTCTTCACCACCATGGTTTGCGTGTCGGTGATGGTCTTTTCCATCACGGCGCCAGGGACTTCCTTATTAAGCTTTTCGTAGCGACGCAGGTTCTCGAGATTCATGTTGAGCGCGACTTGCGCTTGTGTCTGAGATGCCTGAGCGATGGCGAGGTTAGCTTTAGCTTCATCGACCTGGGCTTGGTAAGGAGCTGGATCGATAGTGAAGAGAAGCTGGTCCTTCTGGACAATATCACCGTCCGTGAAATCTTGCTTGAGGAGGAAACCGTTTACTTGAGCGCGTATAGAAGTCTCTTCTACACCGCGTATGTTACCGAACCACTCTGCCTGTGTCGCTACATCTTGACGCAGCAGAGGTGCGATCTTAACCACGAAGGGAGGAAGAGTAGGCTTCATCTTGGATAGATCAGGCTTCTGCCCTTCCTGCTCAGCTGCAGCAGCAGGCGCCTTGGCTGGCTGCGGGGCGAAGGTGTATGGCGATGTCGCGATGCTCTGAGCCTTGCTCTGGTCGGTGAGACGGCTGTTTTCGCCTGTAACTTTAATAGCGGTGAGGCTGTTTTCAGAGTCACAGACGATGGGTGCATCTGTCACCTTATCATAGCCCATCTTCTTCACTTGCTCAGCTATAGGTGCGAGAGCACCTGTGATAGCTATCATCTTCTGCGTGGATTCGTAGCCGGAAGCTTCCTTGACTGGAACGGTGTATTCCCCTGCAGGGTTCACCGTAATCATCTTCGGCTTAGAGTCCTTGTCCACGACGATGATATAGGAAGTACGAAGCACGGATTGAATCGCGGTGGAGGGTACGAGGATGACATTCTTCTCTACGAGTGGGATCTTCACGCGCACGGCCATACCGGGGCGGAGGATGTTCTTCGGATTGTCAATCTCAGCCGTGACATCGAGAAGACCATTGCTGTCGATCTTGCTGTCAAGTGCGGTGAGGCGACCCTTGAGCTCATAGGTGCTGCCGTTTTCGAGAACGATAGACACAGGGAGTTTACGGGTTGTGTCTTCTCCCAGTTGAAGCGCATCGAGGATGGTGTTCGAGTTCACCGAGAAGTCAACGCGGATAGGGTCGATGGAAACGATGCTTGTTAAGATGCTGGAAGAAGAGACGAGCTCGCCCTTGGAGAACATCGCTGTGCCTGCTACCCCGTCAAAGGGAGCGCGTACTGTCGTGTAATCAAGATTAATCTGAGCGCTTCTCACTGCCGCTTCCATCTGCTGGATAGTGGCTTCTTGTAACTGAACCTGTGCTTGGGCACCGAGGAGGAGCTGCTTCGCGTCGGAAAGTTCCTTTTCGGAAATAGCATCTCTTGTGATCAATCGGCTGAATCGCGTTACATCGAGCTCTGCCTGCTGGCGTGTGGCTTCTGCAGCTGCGCGGCTGGCGCGAGAGGCCAAGAGATTCGCCTTTGCTTGTTCAAGCTGGGCTCTATAAATTTTCGAATCAATAGTGAATAAGATGTCGCCTGCCTTCACTCGAGCTCCATTTGTGTAGTTTTGACTCTCAATGAAACCCGAGACACGAGGCTGAATTTCAGTGCTGTCAAGTCCGCGAAGGAAACCAAACCATTCACCGAAGTCGGAGACTTTTTGCTCTATAAGCGGGAATGTAGTAATGGTGGTAACTACTTGAGTTTGCGATGGCTGCTCTTTTTGTTTTTCTTGACAAGAATTGAGTATCAAGGGCAGGGCTGTGCAGCTAAGGGCGAGGGTTAGTAGGGCCTTCTTATTCATAAAATTTAAAGCAATGCGCTTGCGTCAGAAACGTTACTACAATATATAGCTATGGTCAACTCTAATTTACGTCAGATAAATGTCTGTTAGTTTCATCTTATCTGGATTAAGTATACCTGATGGATCAAGCGTGGTTTTTAACTGCTGATGAATCTCGAACGCTACCGCTCCAATGGCATCTTTGAACCAAGCTTCTTTTGCGATGCCTATGCCATGTTCACCTGTGATGCTACCACCATGTGCCAGCACCCATTGGAAAATCTCGTTGACGACCTGTTCCGATTCTTCACGACGCTCCTTGCCTTCTGCATCGCGTGGGATCATGATATTCGTGTGAATATTCCCATCTCCCGAATGCCCGAAGCAGGCGATGGGGATATCGCGCTGCTGCTGGATGCTCTCACAGTAATTCACCAGATGCACGAGCTGAGAGCGCGGGATGACGATGTCTTCGTTTAGCTTTGTGAGGCCTGTTTCTTTTAGGCTTTGCGAGAATTCTCGACGTAGTTTCCACACCGCTTCTACCTCTTCTTCACTACGAGCGACAGCATAGCTGAGTGCTCCGTGCTCTTGTAGGAGCCGGACTATCTCGTCAGCCTCCATAGTGAGGGCATCTTTTCGCCCATCTATCTCGATGATGATATGCCCACGTGCCTCTGCGGGGAAGTGCCCATCACCGAGGTAAGCGCGCGCTGCCGCGAGGGTGAATGCATCTGTGATTTCCATCGCAGCAGGTAGATGTCCAGAGGCTAAGACTGCTTGCACACAGCGCGCTGCGTGTTGGAATTGTGAAAAACTCGCTTGTATCGCCACTCTCGCTTGAGGGGCAGGGATGATGCGCAGCGTCGCTTCTGTGACGATGCCGAGTAAGCCCTCACTGCCACAAAAAAGCCCAATGAGGTCGAAGCCCTGCTTATTCTTATGCGTCTGACCACCGCAGCGTAAGATGCGTCCATCGGATAGAACCACGGTGAGACCCAGAATATACTGGCGCGTGACACCATATTTCAAGCAGCGTGGACCGCCTGCATTCGTAGCGATGTTGCCACCGAGGCTGGATTCTTTTCTCGAGGCCGGGTCGGGTGGGTAGAACCAGCCTAGCTTCGCACAGGCCTCCTGCAGCTCGGCCGTCATCACTCCCGCTTCGACACGCGCGATGCCATCTTCTGGCTGTATGCTCAGGATGCGATTCATGTGCATGAGTGATAGCACGATACCACCGCGCAGAGGGACGCATCCACCCACGTAGCCCACACCACCTCCGCGAGCTGTGACTGGGATATGGTGACGCGTCGCGATTTTCATGACTGCAGAGACCTCCTCTGTCGTCTCGGGGAAGACTACTGCCTCGGGGAGGGCTGAGGCGAACCACTTGTCAGAAGCATGTTCCTCTAAGCAGGCCTGATCCGTGTGTAGGTGTGCCCCGCAGAGATCTCGTAATTCGTCAATCCATGTCATGACTGATGCTCTCATGTCACAGCTTCTTTGTCAAGTCACGCTTGCATCTGCGCGGTGGCTGTGCTAGAATGCTTCCACGATGATGATTTCATTTTACAAAATGACAGGAGCAGGCAATGACTTTGTGATGCTCGATAACAGAGATCTCTCCCTGAGCCCCATCCTCACACGCGAGATCATCGCTTCCCTTTGCGATCGTCGCTTTGGTGTAGGAGCGGATGGTCTCATCGCTGTAGAGCCTGCAGAAGGCAGTGGTGATGTGCGCATGCGTTATTACAACTCCGATGGTGGCGAGGCTGAAATGTGTGGCAATGGCGCACGCTGCTTCACCGCATTCGTGGACTACCTCACCGACAGCGAGCAGACGAAATGGAAGTTTGAGACAATGGCTGGTATCGTCACAGGTCAGGTGAACGAAGACGATAGCGTTACCATCGGACTCACAAAGCCACATGATCTGCGTCTCAATGCGATCAGCAGCTGCCCTGAGCTCCCAGAAGCTGTGCATTATCTGAACACAGGCGTACCTCACGCTGTGACTTTCTTAAAGGATCTCTCCGACCTCGATGTGAAGGGTAAGGGCGCATTCCTTCGTTACAATGAAGCCTTCGCACCTGCTGGCGCGAATGCTAACTTCGCAGAAATCCTCGAGCCTCAGATGCTGAAGATTCGCACCTACGAGCGCGGTGTCGAAGACGAGACTCTCGCTTGCGGTACAGGTATGACTGCCACGGCTCTCATCCACGCCCTTCTCACGGACGCTAAGTCTCCTGTCAGCCTGCAAGTGGCTGGTGGCGATGTACTCTCCATCGGCTTCAAGCGCAAGGGGAATGAGTTCAGCGATGTGACTCTCACAGGTCCCGCACTCATCGTCTTCCGAGGCGAAGTGATCCTTGACGTTTAATTTAGCTTTTTAGCACGCATGCTCAACTTTACCGATTTGATGGAGTATAATGCTTCATCGCCTACACCTGATTCACTACATGGTAGGGGGCAGGATATCATCCTGATCGGTATGATGGGCTGCGGTAAGTCGACGGTGGGGCGTATGCTAAGTATAGACTTAGATCGCCCCCTGCTCGACATGGATGCTCTGATTGAAGAGCAGATAGGGAAGAGTATTTCTGATATCTTCCGCGACGAAGGAGAGGCTCATTTTCGCTCTCTAGAGACGGCACTGCTGCGTTTTCTTGTCGAGGGTACACCTAGCCCTGCTGAGGGTTGTGTTCTCTCTACTGGTGGTGGAGTACCTGTTAAAGCTGAGAATCGCGAATTATTGCGCCAGCTCGGCTTCGTTATCTGGCTGCGAGTCGATGTCGATACCTTGTACGAACGTACCTGTCGCACGAATCATCGCCCCTTGCTCAATCAACAAGGTAACGCCCGTCAGCGCTTAAAAGATCTCTGTGCGGCACGATACCCCATTTATGAAGAGACTGCTCATTATATTATCGATACGAGCAAGGTGGACGTCAATGAGGTGACTGACCTGATTAAAGCTGCGGCTGAAAAATATTTCTCTCAGAGCTAAAGGCAAGTTCTCGTAATTCGCAGCGCGAAATCACGAAGGGATTTTTCGGCGTATTTTTTTCATTTTCGACGGAGCATAATGGCTTATTCGACGAGAAAAGGGTAAAAATAGGCGAAAAAGACCGAGTGAGACGCGCTGTTTACTTCATTTTCTTCATCCACTTTTGTGGAAAACGAATTGCGAGAACTTGCCTAAAAGATAAAAAAGGCTAGAAGCAATGCGCTCTAGCCATTTTTTTATCTTTTCCCGTAGCGACGTTCTCGCTGCGAATAGCTCTCCAGAGCTAGCTCGAAGTCTTTTCTTCCGAAGTCTGGCCACAGGGCTTCGGTGACGTAGATTTCACTGTAGCTTAGCTGCCAGAGTAGATAATTTGATAATCGCATCTCACCTGATGTGCGGATGAGTAAATCGGGGTCAGGGATGTGTGAGGTGTAGAGATGCTGGCTGATGAGCTCGGGGCTGATGTCGGCTGCCTCGATGCTGCCTGCTGCGAGCTGCTCGGCAATCTGGCGTGTGGCATGCGCGATCTCCTGTCGACTGCCGTAGGAGAGAGCGAGCACGAGATTCACCCCTGTGTTCGCCTTCGTTTCTTCCATGCACTCATTGAGAAGCTGCTGGATGTCATCAGGGAGCATATAGAGCTCACCTATGGCATGGAGGCGTGTGTTCTTTTTCATCATGTCCTTGCGACGTTCTTTTAGGAAACGCTTCAGCAGGTTCATGAGACTGGCTACTTCCTTCTCACTGCGACCCCAGTTCTCTGTAGAGAAGGCATAGAGTGTCAGCCAAGGAATGCCTTTTTCGAGGCAGAGGTCGATGACGCGTTCTACCGTTTTTCCTCCACGTTCATGCCCCGTAGCGCGGGGGAGTAGATGGTTCTTAGCCCATCGTCCATTACCATCCATAATGATGGCGATGTGTTGCGGTACCTTCATGCTGTTTATCACAAGTGATAATATTATTGGGCGAACTCGCCGAACTCTGCAAGGATGGCTTCGACGCGAGCTATATCCTCAGGAGAATCCACCCCGCTGCTCGTCTTGCGACCACGGTAGTCGACTTCGACCATCTTGATGCGCATGCCATGGTAGAGGTAGCGCATCTGCTCGAGGCCTTCGATGCAGCCGAGCTCGTAGTCTGACTCTGCGAGGGTGAAGTAATTCTTCAGCGCATCATACGTGTAAGCATAGAGACCGATGTGACGACGCACTGGGCTCTTCTCGAGAAGTTCTCGCGCCTTTTCTGGCTTTCTGATAGCGGGGATCGTGTTCTTCGAGAAGGCGAGGGCGTAGTTATCCTTATCCACGAGTACGCAGGTTCCGCTGTAGGGGGTGACCGTTTTCGCTTCTTGAAGTCTGTCAAACTCATCCCAGCTCAGCTGGATGAAGGGGGTGAAGACATCCCCGTCGCTGCTCTTCCAGCTATCGATGAGGTCTTGGATTACCCATGGTGGGCAGAGTGGATTATCGCCTTGGAGATTGATGATGAAATCAGCTGCGAAGTCTTCGCCTTGCTGTACCACATCCCAGCATCGCTCTGTGCCACTGCGGCAGCTCTCGGATGTCATGCGCGCAGGGATGGATTTTTCGGAGCAGAAATCAAGGATGCGGCTGTCATCAGTCGCGACTACATAGTGGCAGTTCTCGTTTTGACGACAGACGCTTTCTGCAATGAGAGCAACGCGCTGGATCATAGGAATACCTGCGATAGGAGCAAGCGGCTTACCTGGGAGGCGGCTTGATTGATAGCGAGCGGGAATGACGATGAGAATGGAAGAAGAGGACATAAAGAATCGCGGTGGGCTTATCTCGCTTCATTGTACGGACTTAATCTATTCTTGGCAATGAAAAAGCGAGACTTCTGTGAGGAATACTGTATTTTTGTTTCTTATGAATAACTGTCATGACTTTTAATTATGCGTCATTTGAGCTCGACATGGAGGGGAGGCTTATGATATGCTCTATGTATATGCGAAAACAAATATTGCTATGTACGCTAATGATGGGACTCGCTAATGCTCAAGATATACAGCAGATAGCCAATACCTTAAAGGTAGATGCTACTCTTTCTGCTGAGCAGAAGCAATTACCCATCCCCTTCGTTAAGGACGCCCATGTTCAACTTCTTGGGGTTGACTACGAAGAGATCATCACGGAAGATGGCATCATCCGTCCAGTGCTTTCACCCACTCGCGTGGCCGTCAGCTTTGAGGTGATTAAAGGCAATACGAGAGTGGTCAGTAAGGACTACTTCGTCGAAGTCATGCCTGCTAGCCCTAGCCCAGAAGGTGTGAACGCTAAGCCAACAGTTATTCCTGAACTCCTCCAGTGGCGTGGTGCTAAGGGTGAATTTAGCTTTGTCGATGCGCAGAAAGCTGTCAAGATCGTCGGCGCTAGCCCAGAGCTCATCGCAGAAATCAAGGCCATCGTCCCTCAAGGTCTCAACCTGAGCGACACAGGCACATCCGAACTCAGTCTGAAGGTAACACCTCAAGCAGTCGCGCAATTAGGCGATGAGGGCTACAGCATGAAGATCAGCCCTACAGCTATCGTCATCGAAGCAGGCACAGAAAAAGGCCTGTACTGGGGTACTCGCAGCTTGCTGCAGATCCTCAAGCTTCAGCAAGGAAAAGTCCCCTGCGGTGAGATCGTCGACTTCCCACGCTTCAAGATTCGTGGCTTCATGTTCGATGCTGCACGCACGCCATTCACCCTGAACACACTTGAAGAAATCGTCGATACCATGTCATGGTACAAGATGAACGATTTCCATATCAATCTGAATAACAACTACATCTTCCACGAAAACTACGTTGACGCGGGTAAAGATCCTTTCAAGGAAAGCTATGCTGGCTATCGTCTCGAGTCGGATTATAAGAACGCAGAAGGTGTCACCCTCCACTCGACTGATCTTCACTACAGCAAGAAGGACTTCGTCAAGTTCATTAAAGACGCAGAGAAGCAAGGTGTCGCCATCGTGCCAGAAATTAACAGCCCAGCGCATGCTCTGAGTTTCACACGCATGCGCCCTGATCTCATCTATCAAGGCCCCATGAACAACGAAAAGCGCCGCTGCGAAATGCTCGACGCCTCTCGTCCAGAAACACTCGAGTTCGTCTCCAGTATCCTTGATGAGTACCTCCTTCCTGAGAAGGAAACAGGTGAAGCTGTCTTCGAAGGTCTCACCTTCCACGTCGGCTCTGACGAGTTCTACGGCACGACCGAGAGCTACCGTAAGTACACAGACTCCATCTTGAAGTATGTCAAGAGCCGCGGCTATCAGCCACGCGTCTGGGGTAGCCTTAACTACAAGCAAGGTCCAGATCCAGTACTTGCCGAAGGCATCCAGATGAATCTCTGGAATGGTGGCTGGGCTAAGGCATGGGACTCCATCAACCAAGGCTTCGACGTCATCAACACGAATGACGGAGCACTCTACATCGTGCCTTACGCTGATTACTACCGTATGGATAAGAATCAGAAGTGGGTCTATGAGAACTTCAAGCCTAACCACGTCGCTAGCGACACTGTGCCTTCAGGTCACCCTCAATTCCTCGGCGCTACATTCGCCGTATGGAATGACATGGTAGATATCAAGCACCCTGGTTACCACTACCGCGACATTGCAGAAAGCATCAACAGCTCTATCGCCATCGTCGCACAGAAGACATGGAGTGACGAAGTCGTCCCACGCAGTTATGACGAGCACCGCGCTCTTGTACCTAAGCTGGGTTACTTCCCTGTAGCACCGAAGAAGCTTGAAAAGGCTATCGAACTGAAAAATGTCAAAGCCCCTATGGCTCTGAATGCCGACTTCGTGAATCCTAATTATCACCTCGTCGCAGAAATCGAAGTGAACTCTAGCGCAGCAGGCAAGGATCAGATCCTTCTCAGCGATGGTAAGGCTGCCTTCATGCCTGTCATGGCTGATGGTCGCGTAGGCTTCCGTCGCGATGATACCCTGAGCTTCGTATACGACTATAAGCTGCCACTTGGTAAGCGTGTGAAGGTCGAGCTCATCGGTACACTTGGCAAGACCCAGCTCTGGGTCGATGGCAAGCTTGCCGCTGACATGCCTGTGCTCACCACCTTCAAGAGCACACACAAGGATAAGATCACCACTTTCCCCCTTCCTCTCAAGACGGTAGGTGAGAAGATGGACGGTAAGATCTACTCCCTCCAAGTCACACAGAAGCCTTAATTCACTAGCGAATTAAGATAATAAAAAATGAGCTGCGAGTCATGACTCGCAGCTCATTTTTTTTAACGATTAATTCAATTAATTCTGACTTATTGGCATAGCTGGAAGTGGGACAGGAACCGCAGACTGTGCTGGTGGAGCGACGTCTTCAGGAGTCAGCTTGTCAAGAGGCTTTCCCTTGTATTCACCTGTTTGAGCTTCGAGGAAGGCGGTGACATCGGCTACCATATCGTGGCTAGGGTCGACATCCGCCTGCGTCTTGAACATGAGGTTCACAGCATCCGAGAGCTTCGCTACCTTGCCTGTGTGCATGTAGGGAGCTGTCAGGGCGACATTACGAAGAGTGGGTACGCGGAACATGTCCTCGTGTGCCTCATTCTTCGTGAAGTCCATGCGACCGCGTGCAGCGTCGTCGGCTGGGTTCTCCATATGCTCGCGCATATCAGCGTAGGTATTGATATACTCGAAGCTGCGACCGCCGAGAGCTGTGCCTGAGTGACAGGTGTAGCAGCCATGCTCCGTGAAGAGAGCGTAGCCATTCTTCTGCTGATCTGTCATCGCAGCTTGATCACCCTTTAAGTAACGGTCAAATGCGCTGTTCGGTGTCGTGAGTGTCTTTTCAAATGCTGCAATCGCATCGGTGATGCTATCACCTGTGATGCCTTGATCTGGGTAGACCTGCTGGAAGAGTTTTACGATGCGTTCGTCCTTTTCGAGCTTCGCGGCGATCGCCTTCCAGTCGTCAGGATGAGAGTAGCCCATTTCTACTGGATTGAGCGGAGGACCGCCTGCCTGTTCTTTCAGGTCGGCTGCGCGACCATCCCAGAACTGCTTGATGTGGTGCTCTGCATTAAAGACAGTAGGGGCATTCACGCCACCGAGCTGCGCCTTGCCATCCTTGAATACGCCTTCAGATTTTTCTAAGTTATCCGTGCCACCCTTTGTCAGGTCATGGCAGCTAGCGCAGGATACGGTATCATCGCTAGAGAGACGCTTGTCAAAGTAGAGGAGATGTCCGAGCTCTACCTTCAGAGCGTTTGTGCCCATAGGGGTACGAGGATTTGCGATGGGGCTGTACTTGACAAGGTTCAGCTTGTCTTGAGGGATGATGGTCTTGATGAGTTTCACATCTGCAGCGCTGATGTAATCGCCCCAGTGCATGACCTTGTACTGGATAGGAGGCATGCTGCCCTCTGTCAAGACGCGGTCGAGCTTCAGCATGTCGACGCTGAAGTGACGCAGGTCACTGTCAGGCTGGAGCAGGTAGCTGCGCTGAGCTCCGAGTATGTCCTGCTTCATGAGGCCACCGCTGAGGACATTGATGATGGGGTTTACCTTCGCATCAGCATTGTGACACAGACCGCATTTGCGATCGAGTATGCTGGCAGCGAGTGTCTCTCTTTCCTCCTTGCTCATGGAGTCAAGAGTGTTATTAATTGTGGAATCAGTGCGCATCGTCATCGCAACTTCAATGAGCTGGTAGGCTGTGAAGCTGACGACCGGTATGGCGAGCGCGGCAATAAGGAGTGTTTTTTTCTTCATGGGCGATCTAGGTAAAATGTGATTAAAATCATTCTACTTTAAAAGTCCTAACGGACGCAAGAAAAAAACATGAATTAGCCTTAGCTAACTTGCTATAAATCAATCTAAGACGAGATACTTTTAATGCTTTTCTTATAGAGTATGCGCGTGCCTCCGTCACCCTCTACGAGTCCGCTAGGTGTGAAGCCCATCTTCTGGTAGAAGCGATTAGCGCGAGGCGAGTTATCAAAGCACTCGAGCAAGACTTCGGAATGATGCTGAGAAATCTGCCCCTCGGCGTAGGCGACTAACAATTGAGCTATGCCTTTCCCCCAGTAGGGCACATCCACAGCCAGCCCCTGTATCTCATTTTCATGAATGAAGATAAAGCCCAGCAGCGTCTCTCCATCGAGGATCACGCTGGCATTCTCGTAGATAGATGCCAGATCTCTGTCGCAAGCTCCACTATCGAGGTAGCCATCAGCGACATCATCACCGAGATGAGTTCTCTCGTAGACATCCACGATTTTTCGCCCGAGCGCGATAAGTGCTGATTGTTTCTTTTCTGTCGCTTTTTTGATGCAGTACTGTATCATTTTGTATATTTTACTAGTTGCAATTGTGTCTGTCAATAAGTCACGCTAAAAACTTGACATGAATGAGGAATGATATAAAATGTGAAGAATCTGATATATGCCTTTATTAGGTAGTGATAATTATACAACCATACAGCCATACAGCCATACAACCTATATAAAAATGAAAATGAATCTTATGTTTGATATGTCCCTTCTTCGCTCTGCGAAAGCATGCCTGTCTTTCTCGAAGGTAGCGCGTTTCTCCATTCTCTGTGCCTGCTTATTCGTCACTCCTCTGTTTGCTGATGATAGATTCCGAGAAATGTCCAGCGCGGATCTTAAAGGGGAAGCAGTATCAGGTGACGCAGAAGCTCAGTTAGAGCTGGGGCTCCGCTATTACAATGGCAATGACATCGAGCAAGATTTTGATAGAGCTGAGCTGTGGTTAGTGAAGGCTGCTAAGCAAGGGTATATGAATGCTCAGTATCAATTAGGGATGTATTATGCAAGAGGCGAAGGTTTCCCACAGAATTCTAAAAAAGCCGTGGAATGGTACACGAAAGCCGCTGAGCAAGGGCATAAGATGGCACAGTATGAATTAGCATTTTGCTATTACGAAGGAGAAGGGGTCGAGAAAGATTTCGCGAAGGCCAAGGCTATCTTCGAAAAATCAGCTAAGCAGGGGTCTGCGGAAGCTCAAGTAATCATGGGAATGTTCCATTATAATGGCGAAGGTTTCCCACAGAATTCTAAAAAAGCCGTGGAATGGTACACGAAGGCTGCTGAGCAGGGGAATAGCTCTGCTCAATGCCGCTTGGCAGAATGCTATTTCGCTGGCGAAGGTGTAGCTCAGGATAGAAAGAAAGGCGTGGCATGGTACACGAAAGCTGCCGAACAGGGGGATGCACAAGCTCAATTTAACCTAGGGTTTCTTTATTACTATGGTGAAGGTGTAGCTCAGGATAGAAAGAAAGCCGTGGCATGGTACGCGAAAGCCGCCGAGCAGGGGAATGATAAAGCTCAGCTAGGCTTGGCGAATATCTATTACGATGGCGAAGGTGTAGATCCGGATTACAATAAAGCTGTTTATTGGTACACGAAAGCTGCCGAGCAGGGGAATGCGATGGCCCAGCACAACTTAGCGCTTCGCTATTACACAGGCGAAGGCGTCAAGAAAGATGTCAAGAAAGCCATGGAATACTTCGAAGACGCCGCCGAGCAGGGGGATGCTGGAGCTCAGTTTAACTTGGGTATTGGCTATTATAATGGCGAAGGTGTCAAGAAAGACATGAGAAGAGCCACCTATTGGTTAAAGAAAGCTGCAGCACAAGGAAACGAAACAGCAGTGGAAATACTCAAAACCATGCAAAGATAGGTGTATTTAGATCTCAATATCAGCATGTGGATGAGAATCGCTCAATCTTACGTGCTCATCCCATGTCTGAGATCAGATTCGTTAAGAGGACTTGCAAATTAGCAATTTTGGATTTTGCATGCAGTTTGGGTACACCTATTAAGCCTTGCGCTGCATGACTTCCATATTGTCATTTTTATCTTGATATGCTATGAGAGTACCATATAATGATAACTTATGAAATACGTTACATGCCTTTGCGCGTCCACAGCGCTCTTAGTGATGCTTCCTTCCTGCCGTACGGGAGTTCTTCATTGTGATACCGCTTCGCTTGTCGAGCCTGCTGTGACGGTCGGACCATCGAAGAATAGTAATCTTAAGCTTGATTACTGGTCTCTTGCCGATTCTGAGATCTACGAACTAGAGGATGAGTCTGGTAGCTTGTTGTATTATCTTCCTGTGAAACTGGGGCTTAGCTATGAGAGACATGCGCTACTTCGCTACAAGAGTTCATCATCTTTGTTTGATGCGGAGGACGGCTGGGACTCGGGGACGAGATCCGAGGCTGCTTCCCCGCGAGAGACGCTGGCCTATGTACCTTTATTTGACATGCCGATGACGTGCCTAGACTGGTCCGCCTATGGTGCTCCGGGGAAGGGTACCCCCCTCAAGAAAACACGGAGTTATCGCGCTTTGCCATGGGGGGAGTTCCCGAATGGATTTAAGCTGAAGCGCACCATTAAGATGGCGAATCTCCGCGAGCGATTAGATAAAATAGGCTTTGTGCCTCACCATGAAATTCATGAAGGCTCGACGACGCTCCCCCTTGGCTCGAAGCTAGCAGCTCTCCCCCTTCATATCCTCATCGATTACCCCGTCATAATCGTCGGCTCAACGCTCGGTACAGCATACGATAGCACGCTGGGGCATTTACAGGATTAAATCAGCTGAAAACGCTCTTCGACGACGATGCTTTCCAGTCCATGCACGGGGTGCGCGCAGCGTACCTCGGTGCTGAGCTGCTTCTCAGCGAGACGTGCCTGCATGAGGCTGACGGCGAGTTCGGGGGTATTGCACTCTGCGCTTAGGTGGGCGAGGATGATATGCTGGAGGCGAGGACTGGCGATTTCGTAAACGAAGTCTCCCGCCTGCTCGTTCGACAGATGCCCCCACGCGCCGGCGATGCGCTGGACGAGGCTGTAGGGGCGGTTCGACTGCTGGAGCATCTGGGGGTCGTAGTTTGACTCAAGGAAGAGCCCATCGAGGTCGTAAAAATGGTGGAGGATCTTCTTGCTGACATGACCTGTGTCAGTCAAGTAGCCGAGGCGTACGCCCAGACTCTCGAAGATGAAGCCAGCTGGTGCGACGCTGTCATGATTTGTCTCCACGGGGGTGATGCGGCAGTCGTTGATCTCACAGAACTGATCGTACTGTAAGTTATGGAAGCGTGCGCGAGGAGCCATGGCGCGCAGGTCTGGGCTACAGTGGGTGGTGCAGTAGATGTTCAGATCGAATTTCTTAGAAAGCTGACCAAGACCGCAGCAGTGATCCTTGTGCTCATGGGTGATGAAGACCGCGTCGAGATCACGTGGTGTTATTTGCTGTCTTTTTAATGCGTCCACGATGCGCTTGCAGCTGATGCCCGCATCGACGAGGATGCTGCATTTCTCTGTGCGGATGAGGGTGGCGTTTCCCTTGCTGCTGCTAGCTAGTACATCGATGCGTATCATGGGCGCGCCTAGTATGGTTATTTTCCTCCGACACTGCAAGCATAAAAATTGCCTTTTCATTGCCTATAGAGGGAACTTCTGTTAGAATCCGTGCATGAGTATTTCGCGTCATTGTCGCCTGCCATTGCTAGCTCTTGCAGCCGTGCTTTTTCTCCCCTCCTGTAGTTCTGTATCGAGCGAAGAAGAGGGCACTGCTACTGTGGCACCGATAGCTTACATGCCTGAGCAGCTCTGCTATCTCGACAGCTTTATTCCATCTCTACGTGTCGATCTCATGTACACAGGAAGTGATAACTTCGTCGGTCGCCCTATAGCAGGCTATACGACTGGCACGCGTCCCATCCTGCGTCGCGATGCTGCTATTTCCTTCCGTGCTGCGGTGAAGGAGATAGAGAGCCATGGTTATCTCGTGCTCCTGCGTGACGCGTATCGTCCCCATCGTGCGCTGGCAGACATCGCTGCATGGGCGAAGACGCCTGAGCAGAGCATGAAGCAGAAGTACTACCCCCATATTGATAAAAGCCGCATCCACGCGGACAAGTACATAGGACTGAGCTCCGAGCACAGCCTAGGTGTCGCGGTAGACATCACGCTGCTCGATGCCGCTACGGGGCAAGAGATAGATATGGGAGGGCCTGTCGACTTCCTCGATCCTAGCTCCGCGACGCGCTATGATGGTAGCGAGATCTCAGCAGAAGCGAAAAAGAACAGAGCTTTTCTACGCAGCACGATGCGTAAGCACGGATTCTACAATTACAGTAAGGAGTGGTGGCACTACTGGCTCGGCCAGGCTGAGGCTCCTCTCATCCGATACGACTTCGAGCTGAATGATCACCTCGTGGAGCGCCCACGAGTGAGCGAGTAAGTGAAAACTACTTTTTGCGGATTTCGAATGGCACGTCTTCACAGCGCATTTGCCATTCGTAGTCATTCCCCGTTCCCTCTGCCATGCCTGTGCTTGGGCTATCGAAGGTGAGCTTCAGCGTGTACTTGATAGGGTAGAGTCCCGAGTCTGAATTGGATGCGTAAGTAAGCGTCGCTTCCGTGGCTGAGATCTTTTCATAGCTTAGCTCCGTGAGGTTCTTGGAGCGAGAGCCTTTTGTCAGATCCATATCCGAAGGGATGGTCAGCGAGTCATTCATCCATGTACGCTCCTGCCATGAAGTATCTATGTCCGCGATGACGCGTATATCGACCTCACCCTGCTGGAAGTACAAGTCTAGGACATTCCCACCCAGCGAGTCAGGGGTGGTAAAGGGGGCAGCCTGATGCGAGCATGCTACAAGAGATAACGACGCGATGAGTGCATAAAGAGACTTGTACATACCTACAATATACACTTCGCGATCATAGTTAGTCAAGACTTAAAGTATGTAGTCTTGCTAAGCTACTATTTATTAGTACAGGATAAAGAAGTCTACGGACTTCGCCAGTACCATCATGACGTACCAGATGAGCATGGAAAGGGGGATGAGGATGGCAGGCAGGAGGATGGGGAAGGAGCGCAGAGGGAGGTATTCTGCGATCTTCACTGGCACGAGGCTACCTGTCAGCAGGGCTACAGGTACCCAGAGTTTACCACGCTTGCTGTAGACGAACAGCGCGTACATGCGCAGGATGATCAGAGCTGCGAGTATGCTACAGCTATAAAGATAGAATGTCTCAGTGGGGGACTCCACACTGTAGGTGAAGCTGCTAATCAGTCTCGCGAGATTCAGCGTGAAGTAGATCTGCAAGCTGTAAATCATGATAGGGCTGAGGAAAGCGATGATGGCGCAGCCGATGCAACGAGCGCGAGACTCGCAGCTGGAAGCCTGTATATCACGTGCATCTAGGCTGAGATCTGGCTTCGGGGCTTTAATGAACTTGTAGATCACCCATGCTGCTAGAGCGAGGATGGAGACGAGGTAGAGGTTGATGCCATACTCCCAGCCGAAGCAGAAGTATAAGAGCAGGTACATGACAGCCGCGGGGAAGATGCTCAGCATAGCAGCGGTGAGAAGGCGACGCCCGCAGGTCTTCTGAGCTCCCACTTGAATGATACCTGACATGGATGCTATCATGATCATGATGATACTGCTCATCTGCAAGATAGCACTGGTAATCGTCAGATACATGTATGAATTACCGAGCACAGCTAGTCCTAAAGCATCGTAGATCATACTAAAGATGCTGACGACTCCTACTATTATTCCTAGAATAGCGGTGAGTTTAATCCCGCCTTGCTTGAGAAGGAGGGCTGTAAAGAGAGGGATCACCAGCAAGATGCTGAACATAAACACTGGCTGTGCCCACAGAGCGATGAAACCTGTAGCCGCGAGGGGCAGCATCTGCGTATCGGCAGGAATGGGGCTCTGTGGCATGTACCCTGTGAGGATGGAGAAAATCGCGATGAGCGGAGCTAAGCTCATGAGGCCAACGAGGCAGAAGTAGAGTGAGCGATTCTTTTTCGGGATAACGGGGGTAAGATCTCTTGTCGTGGATGCCATGGTAATGGGATTCTGTGTTGCGCTTTAGATAGCATAGGCTATCACGCCGCTGAATACCAGCTTAAATTCAGTCTGTATACCTTTTTCCGAGAAGGAAGACAGGCAGTAAAAGGAACACACATAGAAATACGATAATCATAGGAGGGAAGAAGCAGCAAAAGAAGGCGACAAAGCACAAGGCGTAGCCATAATAAAGCGTCATCAGAGGCTCTATACTTGCACGCGTGATGATGGCGATGAACATACACAGCAGTCCTAGCAGGAGTGAAATGTTCACGATATAAGGCCAGTGCATCACTATATCAAATTCTGGATCGAAGCTCAGATCTAAATGAGGAGAGGGAAGAGCGACGCAGTACAGCAGCATCAAGATGAGGTAGATGACCAGAGTCATACTCTTAAAAGAAATGAGACCTAAGCCGACGAAGAGGATAAGGCTAACGAACAGGCTGCTACTGAGCTCAATATCACCGATGGCTTGACCATGGTTTTGTAGCTCGAATGTCTTCACAAAGGACGCAAAGGCAATGATCAGGATGATGGAAAACACAAGGGCAAAGTCGGGTACATTCGCACGCCGAGCCACCTTTGTATCCGCATCGCTAGGCTGAGCATCGTAGAAAAAGACACCTTTTAATAGGAGGGCTGCGAGGCAAAAAATCGCCATAGCCCCTCCGATGAAGAGAGGAGGGATAGCCGTATCGCTCATCAGATGTCCTAATCCGAGAAGGATGGCCGCGCTGCATGCAGAAGCGAGCAGGAGGCGCTCTACCGCTCTCTTCGCGCCTCCGAGCTGAATAATAGAAAATAGAGTGGGTAATAGGGTGAAGCAGAGGCTCACACTCATGCATATATTCATACCAAGTTCCAGACTATATCCCCCTTTGTCATCCACGCTAGAGCATTCCTTGAATAGCAGACCTATGAAAAATACCAGTATGCCGACGATGAGCTGAAGGCGCGCACTCTTTCTTACGGCAGATATGAGCAGGAGTGACGCGATGATGACTGCAGGTAAGAAAAAAGCGACGAGGCTCCACGCTCCTATGACGGGGACGAGTAGGGGGTGGATAAGTGTGTCTGGATGGTCGCTTGAGAGATTCGCGTGAATGACGCTAGGCAAGCAGAGCAGGATGCAGAGAAAGGAGAAATGAAGCCCATGAGCTCTGGGGACAAGTGTATCGGGATTCTGTTCTTCCCTCATGACGCCTTATAAAAAGCTCCCCCTGTGCGTTGACGCGCAGGGGGAGTGTGATGTTTCTGATTACAGCTCCTGTTGGAGCTTCTTCATGCCTGCATGGTAGGCATCGACCCCTTCTTGATACTTCAGCTGCGTGGGCTTCATCTTATCAAAGAGAGGCAGGAGGCTGGTGATGAAGGCATCGAGCTTCTTCTTGAACTCTGGATCCTTCGCAGCCTTCGCGCGTAGAGCCTGCATCTTCTCGAACTCCTCGATACCGTCGCGCAGCTTCTCAAAGCGCAGGGACGTGAGGTTGCCTGGGTAGACGAGGAAGCAGTCACCTGTAGGCCAGTTACCGAAGTCTGTGCTCTCGAATGGATTACGGTTCCATGAGTTGTACGCCCAGCGCAGGAAACCATCGAGGTCATGTACCGCTGCATACATACCCAGCCATTCAGACTCTTCTAGGGGAGAGTGAGTGAAGGTATTCGGACGCTTAGGATTCGTGCAGACGTAGAAGGTGGTCTTCAGTCCTGCCTTCTTACGCTCAGCGAGCAGAGGTGCTGTGATCATCTTCGAGTGATCGAGCTGAGGGGAGATGTCATAGACGATACCGCTCGCATTTGATGGGTGGTTCGTTGCGGAAACGACCTTCAGCTTCGGTGCGTACTTCGCCATGACGGCATTCGCAGCGCGCAGCATGTGGTCAGGACGCTCATCGATGCCTATGCAGGCGATGTCTATCCAGCCCTTTTTCTCAAGGTGCTTACAGAAGTCGACAAGGAAGGGTCCCCAGAGCTTCTCATAATCAGGTGAGCTAGGATTACAGGGGACTTCTTCATAGAAGCCTGTCTTCTCGTCGAGGACGCGCAGCTTCAGTGACCATGGTATCATGGTGTAGCAGGAGATCTGGTCCTTGATGCCTACTTCATTAATCATGAAGTCGACCCACTTGTCGAAGATGCTGTAGTCCCATTCGTAGGTACCATCGGGTTTACGAATCCACTGCACCATGCTGGGATAGGGATCATAGCACTGACCACCCCAAGCCTCGTCCATAAGGGAAGCGGTGATGACCTTCTGACCTGCATCAGCGAGACGCTTCATCAGTGGCTTCATGATAGCGAAGTGCTCGTCAGACCAGACCTCGACACCATGTACGCGTGCTACGGCATCAGGGTACTGCCAGAGATCGATGTGTGCTGCCCAATCTTCTGGTTTCTTAAGAGTAGGGGAGATGACTGTGATTTCTACAGGGACGGTCTGGATCTTCTCACCGTGGGCTTTCACGGAGACACTGCCCTTGTAGAGGCCTGGGGTGGCATCCTGAGGGATGTCTACGGAGA
>CAYJLR010000028.1:0-19274 GCA_964370895.1 uncultured Akkermansia sp.
TTATGGACTGTTTTGATGAAGATAAGATGATGAAACGCCTCAATCGCATTGAGGGGCAGATTCGCGGGATTAAGCGTATGGTAGAAGAGCAGAAATCGTGTAATGAATTGCTTATTCAGATAAGTGCGGCGAAGTCTGCCCTGCACCGCGCGGGACAGGAGCTGCTACAGGGGCATTTAGAACACTGCGTGCATGATGCCATAGCGCGTGGCGATGCGGATCAGGCGCTCAAGGAACTCAATGGCGTGATAGAAATATTCTCGCGCATTAGTAAGGGGTGATTCTATGAGTGATTGTAGTAATAGCTGCTGCTCTACTATTCCTGTTACATGGATGCAGCGGCTCAGTAGCCTACCTGCGACTCTTCTGTCAGGTCTGGCAGTACTGCTGAGTCTTCTAGCGCATTTCTACGACAATGTTCTAGCAGAGCTGCTCCTCTCAATGGTGGCGGTGCTCATCTCGGGTAGCCCTATCGTGTACCGTGCGCTGCGATCTCTCTTCAAGGAGAAGCGCATCACTGCATCCCTGCTCATCACCATAGGGATGATAGCGGCTATCGCCATAGGGGAGTACTTCGCCGCTGCGGAAGTGGCGTTCATCATGGCATTAGGTGAATATCTAGAAGATCGCGCCCTTGATAAGAGTAAGTCATCGCTCTATGCTCTGCTTGAACTCGTGCCTACACATGCGCGTCGTCTCCATCCCGAGACACGCGAAGAGCAGGATATCTTAGCCAGCGAAGTCCGACTTGGTGACCTGCTGCGCATCCTTCCTGGTGAGAGCATCCCCGCTGATAGCATCGTTGTGCATGGCGAGAGCTCGGTTGATCAGTCTGTGCTGACGGGGGAATCTCTCCCACTTGATAAAACTGTGGGCTCGGAGCTGCTCTGCGGCACGACAAATCTCTATGGCGTGCTTGAAGTACGCTGCACGCGTGAGACGAAGGACTCCTCACTTAACAAGATGCTGCACCTCGTCGAAGAGGCGAGTAAGAGTAAAAGCCCCATCCAGCGACAGGCTGATAAATGGGCATCGGCTCTCGTGCCCATAGCTCTGATCATCGCGGTGCTCACTTATATCTTCACAGGGGAGATTATCAACGCAGTCACCGTGCTCGTCGTTTTCTGCCCCTGCGCCCTCGTTCTTGCCACCCCTGTGTCCATCATGGCCGCCATCGGGCATGCTAGTAAAAATGGTGTACTCATCAAGCATGGCGCTGCGCTCGAGGAGCTCGGTAGTCTCAGCGCTATCGTCTTCGATAAGACTGGCACACTCACACAGGGGGCACTACGCGTGAGTGATACTCTTTATTTTGGCGATGCGCCACAGCGAGAGTTGGACTCATGGATAGTGCGCGCAGAAAAACGCTCAGAACACCCACTGGCGAAGGCTCTGATGCGACACTACCAAGAACAGTATGCTGACTCCCCTCTGTCGAGTGACGATCTAGGCGATGACTTCCGCATGCTACCAGGGCAGGGCGTGCATCTTCAAGCGGAGGGGAGGGATGTCCTCTGCGGAAATGAATATCTCATGCGTCAGCATAGCGTCGCCATAGGCGATGATGTCGCGGCTGATCTGCTGCGTCTGCGCTCCGAGGGAAAGGCTCTCATCTTCGTCGCGATGAATCAGACACTTGTCGCGCTCATCGCTCTCTCAGATACCCTGCGTCAAGGGGCGCTAGAGCTCGTCCCTCAGCTCCAATCCCTCGGCATGTCCGTCAGCATGATGACTGGTGATAATCAGGTCAGTGCCCAGTACCTAGCATCCCAAATGGGGATAGATGACGTACATGGTGAGCTGCTGCCAGAAGACAAGCTGAAGCGCATCACCGAAAAGCAAGAAAAGGGGCATAAGGTTGCCATGCTGGGTGACGGTGTGAATGATGCCGCTGCGTTGAAAGCTGCGGATGTGGGGATAGCTATGGCAAAGGCTGGTAGCGACATCGCTATAGACTCCGCTGACGTGGCACTCTACGGAGAAGATATATCGAAGCTCGTCTACCTGCGTAAGCTTTCTAAGGTGACGCTCGGCAGCATACGATTCAACATCGCGCTCTCGCTGGTGCTGAATATAGCTGCTGTCACTCTCGCTGTCGCAGGGCTCATCGGACCTGTCATCGGAGCTCTACTTCATAATGTAGGCTCAGTGCTCGTCGTGCTGAACGCCTCGCGCCTCGCCTACAGTAAGAAATTCATCTGATACTCTTGATCAGCTCACGGGGAGATTCCTCGTGTTCAGCGCGGCTAAGCTCAGCGTCGATCCATTGTGTAGGAATGCTGTGAGTGTGGGGTCTACACCCAGTAGTCCCATGCCCAGCAGGGTGGAGTTACAGATGACACTCGATTTGAAATTCTTGTCTATTTTCTTCACGAGCACGCTGCTGATCTTTCGCAGGTACACGAGCTCGTCGAGGTGTCCATTTGTGATGACGACGTCAGCGACTTCGCGTGCGATATCACTGGAGTCCTTCAGCGCGACTGATACATGAGCCTTCGCTAGGGCGGGGGCGTCATTCACGCCATCGCCGACCATGACGACTTGCTTGCCCTCACTGCGTAGCTTGTCTATTAAGTCTGCCTTGTCCTGAGGGAGTACCTCTGCGTACACTTCGTCTATGCCCAGCTGCGCCGCGATGGCATGAGCTGTCTTCGAGTTGTCACCTGTCAGCATGATCACGCGCTCGATGCCGAGTTCGCGTAGTTCTGTAATCGTGCGCGCTGCTTCTTTGCGTGGCGGGTCTTCGATGCAGATGATGCCTTCGAGTACATCATTGCGAGCGAGGAAAATAGGAGAGTACGCTCCTATGCTCTCGAGGATGGAGGCGAGGGCGGTCTCATCGTAGGATGCTTTCTCATCCTCCAGTACGTAGTGGCGGCTGCCTAGGACGGTCTTCACGCCATCGTAGGTCGCGCAGATGCCATGGGCGACGATGTAGTTCACCTCCGTGTGGCGTTCTTCATGCTGTAAGCCCTGTTCTTGAGCTGCGCGGACGATGGCATTCGCGACACTATGAGGGAAGTGCTCTTCCAAGCATGCCGCCATGCGCAGAATCTCGTCCTCAGGTAATGAGCCGAGAGAGACAACACGCGCCACAGTGGGAGATGCCGAAGTTAAAGTACCCGTCTTATCGAAGACGATGGTATCCGCGTAAGCGAAGCTGTCAAGGTACTTTCCGCCCTTCACGAGGATATGACGCTCAGCGCACTGCCTCATAGCAGAAATAATAGCGATGGGGGTCACGAGCTTCATCGCGCAAGAATAGTCGACCATCAGTACGGACAGTGCCTTGTGGACATCACGTGACAGGGTGTATACGAGACCGAATAAGAGGAAATTGTAAGGAACTAGACCATCGGCGATGCGCTCCATCTTGCTCTGAGAAAGTGCTTTTTGCTCCTCACCTTCTTCAATCATTTCCAAGATCTGGGCGATGCGCGTCTCCTGTGACTTGCTCGTCACTTCGACGACAATCATGCCTTCTTCTATCACCGTGCCCGCGTAAACGCTCTTGCCAGTAGACTTGAAAGCGGCTGTCGCTTCACCCGTCATGCTGCTCTCATTAATGGTAGCTTCGCCTTCAGTGATGCGCCCATCGACAGGGATGAGATGCCCCATCTGGATGCGGATTCTATCACCCGCCTCGATCTGCGAAAGAGGTACGAGTACGTCGAGCCCCTCCGTCACCTGCCATACCTGATCGATATTGATGGCGAGTGACTGGGTGAGGATATTCTTCGCACGGTAGCGAGTGTAGGTCGCGATGTGCTCAGAAAGGGACAGCATCATCATCACGGATGAAGCGCTCTTGACCGAACCATGCCAGAGCGAGGCGGCTATGGCCGCGCCATCGAGCACGTCGACGTTAATGTCACCCTTCCACAGGGATACGATAGCGCGTTTCACATAGTGGAAGGCGCTGGAGTACACGAGTAGCTTGACGAAGCCAAAGGGGAGGAGGTAATCACAGGCGAGCTTCCTGATCGCCATCGCCATCAGGGTGCACTGGAACTGCGCCTTCGCTTCGAGCTGTACTTGCTCGCTCGAAGGGGCACAGATGGGAATATCTTCGCGCCTCAGTGCATCGAGCGCGGAGATGATGCTATCTCTACTGACCTGCGTGTTGTACGTGATCAGTATGCTGCCGTTTATGTGATTGGAGCGTGTTTCCAGCACACCCTCCTGCTGCTGTAGCAGAGAGCAGATGCCGTAGCCCTGCTCAGCGCTAAAGATATGCACGCCATAGCGCACTCTCAAGCGACCGGGCTCGTCATAAACGACGCGATAGTGCATTATTGTGAGTTTTTCGAGGCTTCGTTGTTGGCGATTGCCTTCTTCTTCGCGTCAGCGTAGATGTCCTCTGCTTCTTCGCGGACGCAGTGGAGACCAGCCTTTGCTTCGTCGAGGAGCTGCATGGCCTTCGCGAGACCATTGACGCAGACGCTGCGAGTTGTCTTTGCCTTAAAAGCCTTGCGGCCGATAATGGTGCTAGCGATGCCGCCGATGAAGAATAGAGCCTTAGTACTGTAGAGACACTTGAACATATGAATTACTTTCTGTGGTGTGTTTTTTTACTGATTTTCTTTGTGGAAGATCAGATGCGGATTGATGTCCTTAGTATCCTGAATTGTTTAAAAAAGTCAACGATAAAAGCCGAATTGATAGTCGATTTCGTTGCCTATTTGCCGCCTTGAAAAATGCTAGGTAAGACTATCTTTTTCTCAGCAAGTTCGCTGTCTAGTATTTGGAGCTTTTTTAAGGTGTTGGGTTCTTTCAAAAGTGATAGAAAAATAACTGTGTCAGTAGTATTGAAGTTAGAAATGACTGACTTTAAACGGTCAACTCGTTCTTTCGCTTTTTGCGTGTCTTCTGATTCCGTCGCTTCTTCAAGAATGCTTAGAAGAGCGTCCACGCAGAGCTGTGGATTCTTGCTCTGCTCGGCCATTTCGACGGCCTTGTCCGCAGGATTTGTGCAGGCGATCAGGATGAATGGGCTCGCGATAAGGAGGGGTAGAGTCGCTTTCATTTGATGCGTATGGGTTTGTTCATCTCCTTGAGGGTTCGCAGGACGTACTTCACGTTGCGGTCAATGACTGGCTCTGTGAAGCTGCCAATCTCCAGATCAAGCTGGAGTATACGCTCGACTTCTGCGTTTATTTCCTTGTTCTCACGAAGGAATTGGCGCTGGATCTTTTGCTTCTGCTTATCATCCAGTGCTTGATAATTATGGTAAAGCTGTACGATGAATACCTTCCCCTGATCGAGGCTTTCTTGGTCGTCTATACTCTCGAGTACATCAGTACCAGCATCCATTAAGAGCTCGGGCGTGTTCGCGACTTTCACGCGCTCTTCTAGCGATGGGCCACAGGAAACGAGGGTGAAGAGTGAGAGGCTGAGTGCGATGCTGTTGATGAGCTTTCTCATACTGTGTCGAGGAGGGGGGTGAGGAGTTCTTCGAGTTGTTCGTAGCTTTCGATGCGTGAGAGCTGTGGACGTAGTGCCTTCGTGCCAGGGATGCCTTTCGCATAGGATAAGAGGCGAGAGCGCATAGCACGCATGGTGCTGATTACCGAGCCATAGTGTCCACTGTCGAGAGAAAGCTTCGTGTGGCGCAGCATGAGGGCGATACGCTCTGAGGCACTGGGTGCTGCTGGGATTTTACCTGTCTTCAGGTAATGTTGGCATTGGGAGAATATCCATGGATCACTCATGGCGGCACGTCCTATCATAACACCTGCGACAGCTCCCTGTTCGCGTATCTCACGCACGCGCTCAGGACTGCGTATATCACCATTTCCAATGATGGGTATCTCGGGGTGCGCGAGGGCGCAGTCGGTGATGATATCCCAGTTCGCCTCTCCACCATACTGCTGTGAGCGTGTGCGTCCATGTATGCTAATCGCGGCTGCGCCAGCATCGGAGAGGCGGTGCACACATTCACGAGCATTGATGCTTGTAGCATCCCAGCCTACACGTATCTTGACGGTGACTGGGCAGCTGTTCTCCATCTCACGCACGACATGCGCGGTGATGTCTTGGAGGAGGGGGAGGTCTTTTAAGAGAGAAGATCCACCGTTTTTTCCCACGACCTTGGGCACTGGACAGCCAGCATTGATGTCGATGAAGTCTGGCTGCATCGCATCGTAAATGATGCGCGCAGCAGCGGCCATGTTCTCAGGCTTGCTGCCAAAGATCTGCACTCCAAGTGGGCGGTGATCATCGCTGAACTGCACGTAGCGACGGTTACGCTCCCATGCTTGTAAGACCCCCTCAGCGGAGACGAACTCCGTCATGAGGACATCCGCTCCCATCTCCTTGCATATGCTGCGGAAGATGGGATCAGTCACACCTGCCATGGGCGCGAGGTAGAGGGGGAACTTCTCCTTGTCAGCGAGGAAGGGGAGGGGGAGTCGGCTCATGATATATCAGTAGTAAATGATTCTTAGCCATTCACCTATCCCTTGTAGGTGCGGCAGCGCTTCATCCAGCCTTCTAGCCAGCGAGATTCGCCACGAGAGGGAGGGGAATTGCGCACACGACGCTGGAGCACGACGGCTGCGGCGCGTGAGAACTCAGCCGTGGCAGCTGATCCCTGAGGGCGTCCGCGCATCTCTTCGAGTACCTGAAGAAGCCCCCAGTTCGTACTATTATAGCGCTCATTCATGGTGAGGCCTTCGCCCTTGAAGTTCACGTAGTCGATGAGGCAGTAGTTTCCACGAGCTGTGCGAGCGAGTGCATAATAGCGAGCGGCGACATCCTGAGGTTCGCTGCTGGCCTTCATCATAGCGGGGAGTGCTGCGCGTGAGCGTCTGATAAGGAAAGCTGTCTGGAGTCCTAGATTCTGACTGAGCCATTCACGCATTTTGTCTGCCTTGCCGCTTCTATCTGCGAGGAAAGCGGTGCGATTCGGCCACGGGGCTGCCCCCTTTAGATAGCTGGGGACGCGTACACCATTTGCCTCAGCGAACTGGACGAATGTAGGCCAGCTCTCCTTGAAAGGTGGGCGCACACCGCGCGGGAACCAGATGAAGTGAGCGATGCCGAGCGAGGGGAAGCTCTCGCCCACATTCCATGTGACAAGCCCTTTGACTGTGCCAGCGCATTCATTTTTCCATACCATATTGCCGATAACGGCAGCAGTTTTGCGTGGAAGTGCTGGGATGCGTCCTTGTTGCTGTTGCTGCTGGGCGCAGCTGGCGGTGAAGACGCTTGCGAGGAGGATGAAAATACAGTGACGTAACATGAGAATAGAAAGATGTGCAGCTATAAATTAGCAGATAATAGCCCCTGAGTAAACACCAATTCTCGTTTGCGTCATTTAGCCTCTTCGGAGGAGTGGGAGGAGGGATATAACTTTTCTTTTCTAAAATCATGATTTATCCTTGACATTCGTTCGTTGATATGTCATATTGTCGCCCCGCACAGTACGCTCACGCTGGTTGTCAGATGAGTATGGAGACTGAGCTAGAACAACCAATATCTAATTTATAAAATCACATTATGGTCGCAATTCGTCTTAACCGTCAAGGTTCCAAGGATCGTCCTTACTACAAGATCGTTGTCGTAGATAGCCGCGCACGCCGTGACGGTGCATTCATCGAGCAGGTAGGCACTTACAACCCAATGGCTGAAGGAGAAAACTACACACTTGACCTTGCAAAGGTTGATAAGTGGATCTCCAATGGTGCCCAGCCTTCCGATACTGTCGCTTCTATCATCAAGAAAGAGCGCGCTAAGGCTTAAGCCTAGCACACATTTCTACTCCAATTTTTATTTGGTTGTTAGCGCATCTCAACCCCTTGTGGTTGAGGTGCGTCTTTCTGTGTTGACATGTTAGTCATGCGCATGCTAGACTGTACTCCTCATTTACCTGTTAACGTCTGATGAAATCTACCCCTATTTTTACAGCTAGTCTAATAGCTTTTACTCTGCTCACATCCTGCGAGACGCAGCGTCGGTATTTTGATGCGGCGGGAAATGAGGTAGATGCGCCTGATGATTCTCCGAAATCTAGCTCACTTGAGGAGCGGTTCACAAACACCTTCACTATGAAGAAATCAGCTGATGGTGTCCCTATGGCAGCCGCTAATAAGGTAAGCTCCTTCCAGTCCGATATAGATTCTGCTCGTAGTACAGCTAAAGATACTGTGGATAGGAAAAGCTACAGTGGGGTGCACGAGTATGATACTGGGAGTCGTGCGAGCAGCTGGGCTGATCGTCGCGTAGCGAAGGATGAGTTCAGTGATGCGGGGAAGGAATCCTACTATCGCGAGATGCAGCCAGATTTCATGAATGATAAATCTTCCCCCTTTGATGGGAGGGAAACATCCTTCGTCAGTAGCCGCTCCGGCTTCGAGGGAGAGACTATGGAAACATCTCGATCGCGAGAAGAGGGGCGCAGTGGTTCGTTCTCACGTGATGACAGCTCTTATTACTTCGAAGAACAGCGCAATAATAGCCCCGAGATGAAGGTCATGACTCGTGATGAATACACGCATATGACCCTCGAAGAAAGCCGCGCTCTCATGGGGCGTAGTAGCGAAAATAACTAATACTTTAGCCCATTTCAGCGATAGCTGAGCTGCTTCTTGATTGTTACTAGTCATTATTCTTGCTACTAGGAGTGATGTGTGATATTCTTTGCTGACATTAGCAATGATAACGACACAAGAAGAACTGACCGCATGGCGCAATAGAGCAAGACAACAGGACGTAGCACGCACTGTGCTTGATTTAGAAGCTGATAGCCTGCATCGCCACAAGGAGAGGCTCTGCTTAATTCAGTATGCTGATGTAGAAGGTGTAGAGATTATAGACCCTCTTTGTATCGAAGACATGCGCCTCTTCACCCAGTGGATGAGTGAGACGGAAGTATGGATGCATGGGGCAGATTATGATATGAATCTCTTCCAGAATGCCTACGGTGTGCTTCCTGTGATGATCCTAGATACGCAGGTGGCTGCACGACTGCTTGGTTACCGTCAGTTCGGACTCGCGGGCCTCGTAGAAAAGCTTTTCGACGTCGTTCTCAGCAAGAAGAACCAAAAGGCCGACTGGGGTAAACGTCCCATTCCTGAATCGATGGAAGAATACGCGAAGGCTGATGTCGCCTACATCCTGCCTATGGCTGATATCTTCATCAAGGAATTAAAAGAAAAAGGTCGTTACGAATGGTTCATTGAGACTTGCCAGAACAATATGGACAAGGCTCGCAAGCGCTTTAATAATCCTGAAGGCGACCCATGGCGTATCAAGGGCAGCGGTCGACTGAGTCAGCGCGGGCTCGCGGCACTTCGTGCTCTATGGACATGGCGAGATAAGGAAGCTGCTAGCTGGGATAGGCCTGCATTCATGGTCTGTTCGAATGATGAACTTCTCCAGTGGAGCAATGCCTTGCAGCAGTTCCGCTCAGTGACCCCGCGAAAGAGCTTCCACGCGCAGCGTACAGCTCGCTTTAATAAGGCAGTCGAGCAGTTTCAAGCCATTGATGAGGAAGATTATCCAAGCCGCGCACCACGTAAAGTACGAGTGCAGGATGATCTCTTCGAAGAGAAGCTTGACGCGCTTATCGCTCGCCGCGAAGCCGCTGCTGAAGAGCTGGGTATAGAAGGATCATTCATCGCTTCGCGTAATCAGCTCGAGCAGGTTGTGATTGACCCTGAAGAAGGCTGGGCTCAGATGATGAGCTGGCAGCGAAGCTTGCTGCAGGAATCCTAAGATTCCTCTTATACAGATTTGATGCCGTAACGGCGCAGTAATTTAAGCTCACTTTCGGTGAGCTTTTTTGCGCTCGCGAGTACGAGTGCTGCTGACTTCTTGCTCTTCTTATAGCCTAAAAGGTAGTGAAGAAGCCCGTTCACCAAACGGGAAAAGCGCAGACGCTTCATGTAAGATGAGGCGCGTTTGAGGCATTTTTCTAAGCCCTGATGGTCTTCTACAGCAATGACGACACCATCGCATACCGCCGCGCTCTCACCTATGCCTCGTGAGGAAAGGAAGTCAGCCAGTCGCTGCGCGATCTGAGCATCATTCTCACGCTCATCATGTGACATCTGGAGCTCTGATCCACTGGGGCGCGTGAGCGCAAAGAGGCTTATCCCTTCCTTCTCACAGAGCTCACGCACTTTCTCACGCTGGAGTACGATGGTGCGATTCGCTTCGATGACGATATGTTTAATCCCAGCACGGAGGCAGTGGTGAATCGTTCCGAGCCCTATGCAGGGTACGTCAAAGCGCATGTCATGCCCCCATTTTGTGATCTTGCACAAGAGCTTTTCGCCAGAGAACTCGGAGATGCGTGACTGAGCGATGCACTCATTCGTTCCCTTGTAACCTTCTACGCAGAGCACGCGCTCGCCCTGCATCACAAGACTCTGCCCTATGTCGAGGCTAGCGATCTCGCTGGCATACTGCATGCCCTTTTCTGCGTTCTTGAGAATGTCGTTACTGGGTGAGGGGCCTGCGATGAGTCCCGCTGAGGGCATGGACTGCTCCATGTACACGGTGGAGGGAAGAGGGGTGATCCCCTGACTCAAGATGTATTGGCATATAGCACCGAAGATCGTGTGGGCATTCCTCTTATCTAGCTGGGCAAGTAAACGACGTGCCGTTGCATCGGGCCACATGGTGTATATACAGGAGGGCTTGATTTGTCCGACGAGCACACACTGCTTCACTCCATGCTTCTTCATGAAGTCACCGGGTGCTTCCAGCGTGCCGACGCGGCAGCAAGTGTAGTGGTCGCAAAGTGCCTTGAATGACTCTTCCTCCGCACCACGGAATCCTACACCGACGATGCGGCGCCCAGCTCGCTTCGCACCCTCAGCGAGGAGGCGCGGGTATTCGCCTGCTCCTGCAAGGATGCCCAGCGGGTACTGTTCAGGATCAGAGGACATCAGGATGCTCTAAGAAATAGGCAATGCGCTGCATGAGGCGACCTATGTCACCACCATCCACGACACGATGGTCGAAAGAGGCGACGATATTTGCCTTCTCCACGGGGATGAAGCACTCGACCTCATCACTCCAGACGGGTTCCTTCACCACTGAGCCTACACCGAGGATGAGGCTTTCGCTGGGCAGAGGCATGGGGGTAGCATTCGTCAGCCCAAAGCCTCCGAAGTTTGTCACCGTCGCAATACCGCCACCTTGGTACTCGGCACTCAGGCGACGCTGACGAGCTTGCTCGACGAGCTTGTTGTATTCTTCGACGAGTTCACCCATCGTGTACTCATTCGCCCCGCGCATGACAGGTACCATCACGCCATCGTCTACCTGTACAGCGATGCCTATGTCGATTCGCTTAGGCGTTAAGATGCGACCACCGACCATATAACCGGCGGATTCAGGTGCTTCGGCGAGCGCGAGCGCGAGCGCGCGTACGAAATAAAGGGTGATACCTGGCTTCACGGCCTGCCTCTTGCGATGCAGGATGATAGGAGCCATGAAGATAGGGCGACTCGCACTGGCGATAGGGCGACGCCATGTACGCTGCATGCTGCTGGCGACACTGCGGCGCATCGGGGAGGCCTGACGTGAAGGCCAGCCATCCACATAATTCATGAACTGCTCGAAGTCCTCGATGGTGATGCGACCACCGACACCCGTGCCTGTGATATAAGCGAGATCAGCCTCGGTGATACCGAGTTCGTCCATGCGCGCCTTGATGCGTGGGGATAGAAAACTCGCGCCTCGTATGGGCATGGGAACAGGAAGACCTCCTGCCTGACCGCGCGTGGAAGAGAAGTTCTCACGGAACTCGCCCTCAGTGCGGAAATGCGCTCCGTCGTGATTCGCATTCTGAGGCATGGCCTCGATGTGCGGGGAAGATTCTTCTGGGGTAGTTTCAGCTGTGTCGCTTCCCATACTACCGAGCCCTTGGAGTTCGATCTCCTCCTCAGTCGCTTCGATGTAGCCCAGTGTCGTGCCTACTGCGAGTGTCTCGCCCTCGGCTGCGAGGAATTCCTCCAGCGTGCCGCCGCAGAGTGCTGTGACGGACATGACTGCCTTGTTTGTCTCGACTTCGATGATTTCCTGATCTGCGACGATGGTGTCACCGGGCTTGACGAGGAAGCTCATGATAGTGGCCTCGGTGATGGATTCACCGAGCTGGGGCATGAGGATGGGGATTTTTGGCATAGAATAAACGTGAGGGAAAAGGGTAAAAGAAAAATATTAAAGAGAAAGTAGGTAGCGCAGCGAATGGCTGATATCAACAGCGTGTGGACGATGTGCCTTCCAGAGGTCAGGGTGCTGGGGGATAGGCGTGTCCTTCGCACAGTGGCGAAGCGGAGCGGCATCCAGCAAATGGAAGCCCTCACTGCTGACGCGAGTGATGATCTCAGAGGCGACACCACCGTAGGGGAAGTCCTCGCTCACGACAAGCAAGCGACCTGTACGAGCGACGGAGGCGAGCACCGTGTCCATGTCAAGCGGACGAATGCTGCGCAAGTCGACTACCTCGATCTCGTAACCATTCTTTTCTGATAACTCTTCTGCGGCCTTCAACGCCTCAGCGACCATAGCTGAGTAGGCGACAACGGTCGCGTGGCGACCATGACGCGCGATGCGTGCCTTCCCGATGGGAAGAGGCGCTTCACCATTCTCGGGCAGCCAGCTATCAGCCTTTAGCCAGCGGTAGAGGAACTTATGCTCCGCGAAGACGACAGGATCAGGGAGCTCCACCGCCATTTTCAACATCGCGTATGCATCCGACACGGTCGCAGGGGTCAGCACATGCAGACCTGGGAAATGTGCGAAGAGTGCCTCCATGCTCTGGCTATGGTACGGGCCACCACCGGGTGTGCCACCTGTAGGGAGACGCAGCGTTACATTCACAGGGATACCTGTGCGGTAGTAATGCGCGGCGCAGTTGTTCGCAAATTGGTTCAGCGCGATGGTTGAGAAGTCTGCAAACTGCATCTCCACGATGGGACGCATCCCGCCAAGAGCGGCACCCATCGCTAGGCCTATCATGGCATCTTCGCTGATAGGTGCATTCTTCACCCTGTCGGGGTAGAGGTCATACAAGCCCTTCGTGGCCTTGAACGCTCCGCCGAATACGCCAGCGATGTCTTGTCCGTAGAGGAATACGCGGGAATCTTCGGCGAGAAGTTCCTTCATCGCTTGCTGGATGGCATCTATGTAAGTTACGCTCATGCTGATGCTTTATAAAAAAATGTTGAATAAAAAAATTACTGCTGAGCCTGTGCCCATGATGTTGCGATCCAGTCCTCATCCTGCACACGCGGTGCGGGCTCTTTCTGAGCCTGAGCGACATCGCGGCGTACCTCCTCCGTGCAGGCTGCCTGTATCTCACTGATCTCCTCTTCCGTGATCCAGCCTAGCTCGAGTAGCTGCTGACGTGCGACCACTAAGCAATCGCGATCTACATAAGCATCCTTGAGCTCCTGCGGGATATAGCAAGCGTCATCATGCTCGCCATGACCGCACTGACGCAGCGTGTTCGCGACTACCCACTGCGCGCCGCCGCCTGATCGTGCTGCTTCTATCGCTGCGTGCATGGTCTGAAGAGTCGCGAGGAAATCAGTCCCATCACACTCCCAAGTGCCCATGCCATAGCCCTGACCACGCTCAAGCAGTGATTCGCAAGCGAACTGCTGATCATTGCGAGTCGAGTAGGCAAATTGATTATTCGTCACGACGACGACGAGAGGTAGCTTCTCTACGGCCGCCATATTGCAGCCTTCATGGAAAGCTCCTGTAGAAGTCGTACCATCACCCGCGCAGGTGACACCGACGCAGTCGGTCACGCCTTGGAAACGCTTCGCCAGCAGCATGCCTGCTGCTACGGACACCATTGCACCGAGATGAGAAATAGGTGCAGGATTACCGACTTCTGGGCGACCCCAGTGCACATTGCCATCACGACCACTCGTTAAACTTGTCTTCGTGCCTAAGTATACGCGGGCTGCATCCACAGGCTTGTCCCCCCAGATGAAGCGACCTGCATTCTCGCGAATGAAGGGACTGTACACATCATGACCACGTGTTAAGAAAGTCGCCTGACATGCAGCAATCGCCTCATGACCACGACCTAAGAAAACACCGCCCATGATTTTCCCTGCCTTATAAAGAGCAGAAATCTTGTGTTCAAAGCTGCGTGCAAGCTCCATACCTCGGTAGGCGGTGAGAGCGGCTTCTTTAAGCTGACAGAGATCCTGCGGGGAGTTCATAGATTGATTATAGGGCAAGTAGCGGAAAAATCAAGCCCCATCTCTTGAAATAAAATACCCGCTAGCAGTGCAAGGCAGTGCTAGCGGGTGAGGAGATTTTCTTTAGAAGGAGATCTGGTAGCCCAGGGTCGCATTCATCTGAGTCTGGAGGTCGCGAATCTCCGTTGCTGCGTCAATATAGATGTTGCTGCGTGGTGAAACTGGAATGATGAGACCTACACCGAGTTCATAAGCTGTATTACCAGCCTCTGCGCCGATGATGCTTGCACTCTGTCCAGGATTCGCCAGCAGGCTAACTTGTGTTTCTGAGCTGCTGTCACCGCTGTCGAACTTAGCAAGACCGCGAAGCGAGAATGTGGCATTGCGGTTGAATATCTTTCCACCCACTGTTGTCTCGTAACGCATACCTACGCCAAAGGAGAAGTAACTAAGGTCCTGAGAGTCTATATTCAGACCTGCATCCCCAGTTTCGGTATAGCCATCGATGCTGGTTGATTGGTAGGTGAGGTTGATGATAGGCTGAAGAATGCTCGAGGAACTTCTGTTGAGAGGCAGGATATAGCCAAGTTCATAGCTGAGACCATAAGTCATACCAGAGCTAGTACCTTCAGCTGTCACATCACCTGTGCTCGTAGCAAGCGTACGGGTAAGTGTGGTATCAGCGATACCGACCACTGCTGCGAAGCTGTTTGTCCAGCGACCTCTATTGATATGCGCGTAGAGACTCGCATAGATGGTGTTGAGTTCGCCTGCCCCAGTGTCAGCTGCTGTAGCAGTGAGATCACCGTAGACCGCAGAGAATGCCCCACCGATGGAGAAGGTGCTGCTGACCTGCTTGTCATAACCTACGCTAGCACCGTAGCCACTCAGTGTGTGACCTGCGGAGTATTCTGTCGCATCAAGCTCACTATCGTTTACCATGCCTTCCATCCAGAAGCTGGATGTACCCTGCTTGATTTCACCTAGATAGGCAGCGCGGCTGAAATTGCTAGCGCGGTCGCGAATCACACGCAGCTGGCGATCCATGTCCCCCTTGAGTGCTGATCCCAGCGCAGTGGAGCTCGAACCCGCGAGAGCGGCAGCGAGCTGATTAGCAGCAGCTGTGTTACCTGCTGTGATGTAGGTATCGAGCTGGTTGAGTACTTTGTTAATACCATTGCTGGAAGGCAGTGCACTCTGCGGGTTAGCGTTATAGTAGAGGTTGTTCGCCAGCAGTAAACCGGAGACGTTGTTACCTGTAGTGCCGATAGCGTGATCGCTATAAAAGCTGATATTCTGATCAGCGACGACAAGGAGATTGTCACCTTCTTTTTCAAAACGCGCATTGGTGAATGCCTTATTGAGCTCGAGGCCGTCGAGCTCGATCATGCCACCTTCGCCCTTGCTCGCTGCGACGTCAGAGACGGTCAGCAGTGTCAGATCCTTCTCAGCTACTGAGCTACCCAGAGTAAGTTCACCAGTTGAGTTGACATCGGAGATGACGAGTGTACCACCAGAAGAGAAGCTGATGGACTCACCAGTGAAGATAGTCATGTGAGAATTACCCGTCGTCACGGAGCTCGCCAGTTTCTGCCCATCGATGGAGACGACTACCTTACCATCCTTCGTAATGGAGGATGCCTCGCCGAGTGTGGTGGTTGCGGTACTTAGATTCGTCTCATCGCTTTGCTTGAGGATGATGTTTGAACCAGAGCTGCTGATTTTTTGAATCTCATTGCCGTAGGATTGAGTGAGAATGATCTCACCGGCACTGCCGCCAACAGCGAGATTGTTGTCAGCGGTCGCTGTGATTGATGCGTCGCTTGTAATCGTGGAGATAGTGGCTTCATCGTATGAGCCCTCATACACGCTACCTGCTCCAGTGATGTAGATGACACCTGCGAGCTCAGAGCTAGCGTCCCCAGTGAGTGTATCAATGTACATATTCTCACCTGATGCAATATCAAGTCGGGAACCTTCAAGCTTCAGAGTAGAGAGTTCGAGGCGACCTGCACTCGAGCTATCTGCACTCACGGTGACCCCCTGAGCGATAATGTCGCCAGCGAAGACGCTTACCTTCGAATTATTGAAGCTTACAGCATCTTCTGTGATACCATCGCCCTTGATCGTGAGTGTTATGTCTTCCTTGGCGCTCACGTTGTTGAGAGAGACTTTCTCCTTTCCTTCATCTGAGGTGAGGGTAGTGCCAGTGAGGTCGAGAGTCGTATCTTGATCGACGATGATGTTATTGACCGCATCGAGAATCTCGTAGCTGACGAGCTTTCCGTCAGAGCCAAGGATGGGGGCGATGTAGTTGAGATCACCTTCTTCTATACCTGAACTGGTGGCGAAGTTTTCACTCGTATTCCATGTACGACCTGTCGCTACTTTAACATCGAGCTGGAGATTTCCATCGGACTCTTCATAGTAGACATCATGTCCGCTCATGACGAGATCAAGGATACCCTGCTTCGAAGCATCAGTAATAACGAATTTATCCCACGTGATGGTGTCGAGAGAGAGTCCTCCCTTCTGCTGGTCGATGATGAGGTAGTCACCAACCGTGAGCTTACCAGCTTCAAGACTATCAATGCTGAGTTCAATAGTGCTGCTGGCAAGTCCTTCAAATCCCTTGAGGACAAGTGCGTAATCTTTCGTTGAAAGCGTGCCTGTTATAGACAGCCCTGTGATGTCGAGGGTGTCAAAGCGGCTATCCTCCACGACGCTGAGTGCGCCTGCTGTGACATCGCCACCTTTCTCCGTCGCAGAGAGCAGGGTGAGAGCCTCGCGCCCCGCGTCGAGTATGCCGCCGTTCTCTAATACTTGTATGGTGCTATCACCTGTGATTGTGAGGCTCGCGTTATTCTCGAGAGTGAGGTTGATGGTGTCATTGTTCTCAGAGAGGAAGCCTCCGACGGTAACGCTCGCATTCTGTGCAAGGATGAGCGAACCATCACCCGCGACGATGCCGATATTCGAATCATCGCCAAGAGTTAGAGTGGCGTAGTCTCCGATGCTTACCGCAACCTCTCCTGCAACTCCTGCGAGTGTCATCTTGCCCACGCTTACTTCACTAGGTGAGGAGGAACTCGCGTTTGCAATGGCTAAGCCTCCCTCCCCGCTGACTTCTCCTATCTCGGTCTGATCCTTGACGGTAACGAAGTCACCCGTGCTCGCTGTGCCCTGAATCGTAAGAGTATCGAGGTTGAGAGTGCCAAAGCTGCTCTTGGTCTGCACGGTCAGGTTCTTCGCCTCGATGTTGCCTCCCTTCTCGGTCGCATTATTGATTACAAGGTCGAAGTTTAGCGCATTTAGTGTACCTTCATTAGTTAAGCTATCAAGAGTTGTGTCTGAATTCAGCGTGATGCTAGCATTCTTTTCTATGTCGAGTATTGCTAAGCTGAAAGTATTAATAGAAACTTTTGCGCCTTCGGCTATAGTTAGTCCACCTACACCAGAAAGGGAATCTATGGTGGTTCCATCACCGATGGTGACTGTGCTGGGCGGCTCACCATCTGTAGCAGCAGTGACGACGAAGTTTGTGAGAGTTAATGCATCGAATGTACTGCCGCTGGTGGCAGAGAGTTTCGCAGCAGCCACATCACCGCCCTGACTTGTCACTTTATTGATTACGATATCATATCCTGCTGCTGAGAGATTACCACCATTCTCAAAACCCTCAAAGGTGGCGTCTGATTGCAGCGTGAGGTTACCGTCCTTTTCGATGACTAAGTCACGCGCTGTGCTCCCAAATTGTAAAATCGTGGTACTGCTATCCTCGGCAATGGTGATGCCTCCTGTGCCACTCAATATACCGATTGTTGAAGAGCCTCCTATAGTCGTGTTTCCGCCATCGGGAGTATTCGTGAACTTGAGTTCATTAACAGTGAGTTGAGCGAAGGAGCTGCCGCTAACAGTAGACAGTATATTTCCTATGATGTCACCACCTTTGGACGTGATATTATTAATGGTGATATTATAGCTATTTGCTCCGTCGATAGTGCCGTCACTAGTCAGATTATCTACAACGAGATCTTCTGTAAGAATTTTCGATTCCTTAGAATTGAGAGTTAGATCAGTGAGAACTTCAGCCGATGAGGTGGCTGGGAGTATGGTTAGAGTGGCTGTGCTTGCGAAGAGAGAGAGTGTGCTCAGTGTACGCGCGGTGGTGAAGCATGCGAGAAGTGATTTTTGCAAAGCTGAAGATAAACGAATTTTCATGATGTTTTATGTTAAGATTAATAAGTATTTTTCTTCATCTAGCTTGAAAAAGCCGAGAATGAATACCTTGATCCCAGTGAGACTATTCTCTAACAATGAGGGGGCATAATCAAGTAAAATAACAAATTTTAAGTCTGCTGATTCTGGTGTGGTTGTATTTTTTTCGTCAGAAAAATCTAACATGTAATGCAAGTATTTATAGTAATTTCTTTATAGTTATAATATATGTTATATGTTTTAATGTGATTTTTGATTTATTATTAACAAAATACATCCGACTAGTTATATTAATAAATAATTCTAGCTAATTAGTGATTAATTATTTTTTATTTAATCACTAAAAATAAAAAAATATGAAATGTCGCTTGTGTCAATTCGACTTTTGTTTGAATTTTATTAACAATCATCAATAAATAAGCTGAAATAGAAAAAGGAGAAGCAAGCAAATCGCCTGCTTCTCCTGCTTTCCTAGGCAAAATCGCTTTTGAGAAAGCGGCCTTAATTCGGCATATCTAGCTTAAAGTACACATCCTTCTTCTCTCCATTCGAGTCGAGGCGTATGTAGACCCCCTTCGGTGCCTCGGAGGAGCCTACATTAAGGGGATGACCGCGTAGCATGAAGAGAGCACCGCTCATTGTAGGGGCATCGCTGGTCGTGCCGCTTGCTACCGTCGCCTCTACCATGCCTAAGTCATCACCTAGAGCCACCTTCTGAGCACTGCTACGGATGTGGAAATAGTCCTCTTTCTTCGAGTTGATCGCTTGGTCAATCTGTTCGAACATAGTTTTATCTTCTGTGATATCAAGGTAGGTCTCTTTGAGGCGTAGTAAATTCTCGCTGAGCTTATCCATGTCCTCGACGCCTACGAACATCACCCC
>CAYJLR010000029.1:0-19039 GCA_964370895.1 uncultured Akkermansia sp.
TAAAAATACGCGAAAAAGACCGAGTGAGACGCGCTGTTTACTTCATTTTCTACATCCACTTTTGTGGAAAACGAATTGCGAGAACTTGCCTGAAGAGCGAGAGATTAAGATTTTTTGTGCAGGAAGTGATGGCTAAAGATTATTTTTCTGTATATTTATTTTGATTCATTTTTATTACGCTCATCGCTTAATTATAAATCTTGACAACAAGGGGTAAAGAGGAGTAATGTAGACGGACAAACCATTATAGTTTATGGCTACGATACGACCTTTTGCAGCACTACGTCCGCCGAAATCTTGTGTAGAACAAGTTTCCAGTCTTCCTTATGATGTCATGAATAACAAGGAGGCTACAGCGATGGCGGCTGGGAACCCATCCTCCTTCCTTCATATCTGCCGTGCAGATATCGACACGGGTGAAGAACTCATCCACGATGATGTTTGCTATGAGAAGAGTGCTGAGAATCTCCAAGACTTCATTAAGAAGGGATTCCTTATCCGCGAAGAGAAACCCTGCTACTACATTTATCGTCAGATGATGTGGGGGCGTGTGCAGACGGGCATCGTCGGCTGCGCAAGCGTCGATGAATACCTGAATGGTACGATTAAAAAGCACGAGCTCACCCGTAAGGAGAAGGAGCTCGATCGCATCATGCACTTCGATGCTTGCTCCGCTCAGACAGAGCCCGTCTTCCTCGCATATCGTAAGAATGAGCGCATTTCCAATGTGATCAATGAGTGGATTAAGTTCCACAAGCCTGAGTACGACTTCACCAGCAGTGATGGTGTCATTCACCTCCTCTGGCCTGTCGACGAAGATGCAGTCATCGACGAGATACGCCTCGGCTTCGAAGAGACAGAAGCTCTCTATATCGCCGATGGACATCACCGCACAGCCTCAAGTGCCGCAGTCTCTGCAAAGCGTCGCGCCAGTCATTCTGACTACACAGGTGAAGAGGAGTTTAACTACCTCATGGCGGTTTCCTTCTGCGATGAAGATCTCTTCATCATGGATTACAATCGCGTCGTCGCTGACCTGAATGGACTGAGCCCTGAGGCATTCCTCACCGCTATCAGCGAGAAGTTCACCGTCAGCCCAGCTAGCTCTGGTGCACCACGCGCGAAGCACCACTTCGGGCTCTACATGCAGGGTACATGGTACAGCATCGAGGCGAAGGAAGGTAGCTATGATGCGAACCACCCCATCGAGAGCCTCGACTGTGCCATTCTTCAGGCGAACCTCCTCGCCCCTATCCTCGGCATTGATGATCCACGCACGAGCCCACGCATCGACTTCGTCGGTGGTATACGCGGACTTGATGGATTGGCCAGCCGAGTGGACAGTGGAGAGATGGCAGTGGCCTTCTCCCTGTACCCAGTGAGCATGGAAGATCTCTTCTCCGTGGCTGACCATGGAGAGATCATGCCCCCGAAGTCCACGTGGTTCGAACCGAAGCTTCGCTCAGGTCTCTTCGTCCATGAGATCGAAACTCCATAATATATTTCTCCTTTCTACCCCCTTTTTCCTTCAATATCATCATGAAGATCCTCATTCCTACAAAACTTGACCCAGCCGCTAGTGCAGCTCTGACTGCAGCGGGTCACACCGTCATCCAAGAACCCGACACCGCACTGGAAGAACTCGCTGCAGCTCACCCTGATACCTATGGTATCATCGTGCGCTCCGAAAAGGTCACTCCAGCTATCATGGACATGCTCCCTTCCCTGAAGTGCATCATCCGTGCGGGTGCTGGCTATGATAACATCGACTACATCTATGCCCGCACGAAGGACATCGATGTCATGAACACCCCCGGTGCGAACTCTAATGCTGTCGCAGAAGAGGTCATCGCCATGGTGCTCGCAGCCTACCGCTACGTCATCCCCGCGGATACCACGACGCGTCAAGGCGAGTGGAATAAGAAGAACTACCTCGGCCGCGAGCTCACTCACAAGACCATCGGCATCCTCGGTCTCGGGAATATCGGGCGCCTCCTCGTGAAGCGTCTTGAGGGCTTCGAATGCACGGTTCTCGGTTATGACCATTTCCTTTCCAAGCAGCGCGCGCTTAATATCGGTGCTACACCTGCTGATCTCGACGAGATCTTCAGCACGGCAGACATCATCTCTGTCCACGTACCTGGTGGGCCTTCGACAAAGGGCATGATTAGCGCAGAACTTATTGGCAAGATGAAGGACGGCGCGATGATTATCAACTGCGCTCGCTACGGAGTGGTCGATGAGGACGCTCTCCGTGCAGCTCGCTCGGCAGGTAAGAATTTCATCTACTGCACAGACGTGCATCCTAAGGACACAGCCGCCATGCAGCCTAGTGCTGACATCGCTGACGTTCTCCTCCCTCACCTCGGCGCGAACACAAAGGAAGCGAATCTCCTCGCAGCCATGCGCGCGGCTAAGCAGATGAACAACATGATCGCTCACAATGATGTCAGCTGTGTCGTGAATGCGGAGAAGCCTCAGGACCTCAACCCTGCAAATCTCCAGCTCGCATCCATGCTGGGCAAGCTCTGCTACATGGCTGGCGGTGGTAAGCCTATTCGTAAGATCGAATGCACATTCTACAACAATCTGCGTGCTGTCCGCAAGTGGTTCACACCATGGATTCTCGAGGGTTGTGTACCAGGAGCTGAGCATGGACTCATGCCTGCAGCCGCTGATGCATCCTTCCGCGAGCACGGCATCGTGTTCAAGGCTCGCGAGCCTATGGATGACAAGCATTATGATGACGCACTCACCCTCGATATCTTCATGGAAGAGAACAATGAGCAGTACAAGACAAGTGTACGCGGTGTACTCATCGACGGTCAGCCAGTTGTTTCCCGTATCGGCTATTTCACGAATCTTTATGCATCACTGAATGGCAACACGCTTGTCATGCGCTACGCTGACCGCCCCGGTGTCATCGCCATCATCGCGCAGCGTCTCGCAGCAGCTGGCATCAATATCGAAAATATCGTGGCTCCTCTCGACAGCGAAACGGGTGAATCCCTCGCAGTCATTAAGACAAGCCTTCCTGTGAATCCTGAGCTCTGCGCTCAGATCGCAAGCGATATTGAGGCGAAGCAGGGTTTCTCCTTGAGCATGTAAGTAGATCTTAAAGAGGACTCATTCCCACACTCTCCCTCTATCGCTTCTTACGCGATAGGGGGATTATTTTACTCTGGAAATGGGGATAACTGTATGCTATATTACTTATATGAGATCTACACTCATTACCCTTTCACTTTGTTCTACCCTACTCCTTACACTTCCATCGTGCAAGGATGAGCCAGTGCAGTTAGACTCGGCTACGGAGCAAGCGTCAATAGAGCTCAATGAAATCATCACCAGCCTGCTCCCCCAGATTAAAGATGAAGATCTCACAGAGGAAGAACAGGCGGACATGAAAGAGGTCGAGGAACTCATGGCTCTGTTCCGCGCGACAGGAAAGGTTAACATCTCATCGACGAACACGCATATCACCCTTCTTCACTTAGCCGCGGCTTATAAAAAAGAAGAACTCCTCCGCTGCTTGCTCCTCGATGGAGCTGATCCGAATGCGCAGCGCTCTATCACGGTAGAAGGTGAGAAGGCACCCGGTGATACAGTTCTCACCTACGCTGTAGCTAGTGGCTTCGTCGAAGCAGAAGCCTACGATCCACAGCAGGTGCTACGCATCGTCAAGAAGCTTATCGAGAATGGCGCAGATATGGGGCAGCGTGGTCCCTATCACTTACTCCCCGTTGAGATAGCAGCCTTAACAGGCGAACATGAAGAGCTCATACTAGAACTCTTGAAACTCACCCCGAAGGAGGCTATAGCACCACCGCTCAGTAAGGAAAAGCCTGGCGCCATCCTTTATCTCTCCGCTTCAGCTCACTTAAATAAGGTAATCGAAGAGCTCATTAAGCTCGGGCATAATCCCGATACAGCTCTAGTGAATGGTCGTAGCATGCTGATGCACGCTGTGGGCTTAGCTCTCTATGATTCTGATGATACATGGAAGAAAACGGTGGATCTTCTACTAAAGCATGGTGCAGATATCAACCATAAGGACGATCAGGGCCGCACCGCTCTCTTCGAACTCGCCTTTGAAGCGCAGAAGCAGACTTCCGATGAGAATGCCGAGATAGACATGGCATCGCGTATCATCTTCCTCTTAGATAGGGGGGCACGCACCGACATCGCCATCGAGCAGCATGAGGAGTACCCCGGCTTTTCTACCTACGATCTTCTAAGCCTACGCCCTGATCTTTTAGCAGAGCTCGTGAGGCGTGAGCATCCGCTAGTGGCCCCTCCTCTTTCTCTGCCCGAGGAAGACACGGCTATGCTCGCCACGCTCTGCCGTGCAACTGTAACGGGACGCGACACCAGCAGTCTGAAGGATGATTACGATCGCATCGCCGCCATCCTCCTCACTCCGAGTGAGGCTATGCTGCACCACGAGCTTTATGAGCCTGCTCTGAAAAGTGCTCTGAGTATCCTGTTCAAACTGGACGCGAAGAGGGCGCGCGACATCCTCTACATGCTTCCTATCTGGAAGGATGAGCTTAAGGGGAATGATCACCTTCACTGTACGTCATGCTCTTCCTGCGGTGGGGAGTCCCATATTTTACGCCCTATCCTCGAATCTATAGCAGAGCAAGAGGAATTCATCATTCCCAGTGAACGCATTATTCATCTCGCGACAGCTCTCGTGGAAAATGGGCAAGACTCACTAGCCATTGACTGCCTAAAGCTCCTAGCTCGCTGTGAAGACTATCAGCAGATCACCGAGCGCCTGAGTCAATCGGAAAGTAGAGCGATACGACTTGGAGCTCTCTATGCGCAGTGCTTTGCCCTCGACATCCCTCTCCCTGAAGAACGCGCTGTGCAGGCATGGCTCGCTCAGCATTCTCGCGTCGCGAATACGGAGTTCCTAAAGAAAGCCACATTGCTCACCTCGCTCGAAGAACTGTGGTTCGGCGATATGCCGGACTCAGAAAAAGAGCAACTCATCGCTATCATGGAAGAGATAGGTGCTCAGAAAGCTGCTGATCAGTACCGCCGCATCATCCCCATGCTAGAAAACCCAGAAGAACTCGACAACATCATGGCAGGTGATCACGAGTGGGAAATGGAGCTGAAGGAAGATATCGCGCGATTCTTCATCCAGAATGCCGCTGAGTTCCAGACACCTATTCTTCTTTAATTGCGAGCCACGCATCGATCATGATTTCACGTATTGACAGATTTATTAAGCTTAGCGGCGTACTCGCGCTTGCTCTATCAGTCTATGCGTATGGCACCGATAAACCCCCTCTATCTGAGGATGATTTGCAATTCCTCCTCAGTTATGAAAAGTGGTACAGCGAAGCGGCTCAGGTGCACCCTGCTCCAAAAGCGCCGAAACCGGCAGAAACTATCAGTCATGAGCATTTGGTACGCCACTTAAAACGCTTACTCTCGGATAGCTCCCCCCGCGCGGCAGAGGACATCTCCCGCGCGCTTCGAGCCTGTCTTCTCTACATGCGCGCACAGAATAATGCCCGCTCTATTGAGTCGGTGAACATGCTTCATTACTGGAAGCACAGCGAGCACTTTCTCGAGTATAGACCTGCACTTTTCCTCATTGAACTCGTGCGCCTGAGATGGTGCGTACAGGACAGTCAGCTGCGCCGCGCGATCACGAAGCTAGAAAGCTTACTCCCCACGACGGAGTCTGACATGATAGACTGCGCCGCTGGAAAGCCACTCGCTCACCTGCTACAGCTTCTAGCGCAGCAAGAACAGCACGCTGCCATCAGCGAGATTGAACGCTTCATGGATTCACCCGATCCACATATCAGCTATGCCGCGCAGTGCGCTATACTGGAGCTCAATCGCCTTCCTATCCCGACACTGCGTAATCTCGTGCAAGGCTTATGGGGGATTTATGACGAGAGCCAGTTGGAGATACTCTCCGATGAGCAACGACTCATCGCCTTAGGCATCGCTGTGCATGAAGGTGCTAAGACAGGTACTTTTGCACCATGGCTTTCTGCAGAGATGATCATGCAGACAGCAGCACTGTGGAAGGAACAAGGCTACGACCTACACGCAGCAGCTGTCCTGCTCTATATGAACGAAGACCAAAGCAAGCTAAATGAGGATATGGAGCAGAGGCTACAAGCGCAAGACACTTATCTGCGCATTGAGAAAAAAGCCCCCATATCAGCTATAGCTAAGCAATTAATAGAAAACTCTCAGCTTATCCTCCCCCTATGAGTCCCCAAAGCGAGCCTGCGCCTGCATCAACTCCTGTCCCCGAGGCTACAACAGCTAAGGGGATTAGGCATGCACTGTGCTCCTATTGGTTGATTCACACCTTACTGGGGTCATTAAGTCTACTGATGACGCTGCCTATGCTCTGGACAGGATTCCTACCCCACTCTGTCGTCGAGATATGTGGTTACGTTTTACTTGGCTCGGTGGGGATTTCTATACTCTGGCTCATCGTCAGCCTCATCATAACGGCTTTAAAAATACGTAATATGGAGCTGTTTGCGCGCTTATTTAGCTTTATCTCCGTATGGGCATGCTTCCTCGGTCTCTTTTCCATTTTCGCCTATGTCGCAGAGCTTGATGAAGTCCACATCGCACAGGCACACACGACGAAGCAGGCTATCCCCGTCCATATGCCAGAGGAGAGGCTCATGGGCGACAGTGCACTTCAGCTCTATTACCATCTAGAAGACAGCGATGAGGATGAGACCATAAACATCGAGAATACACCATCACTAACCCTCCTTTCCACAGAGCACCCTCTACTCCTACATCAGTATATAGAAAGATCTCCTCGCTGGAAGCACCCCATGAGCGATCAGTTCTACGCGGAGCTCGGGCATGTCGTACTCACAGACGCTGACGATCCTACCGGGTCTCAGGGCAGCGTGCATGCCTCCTTCCGCCGCTTGATTGAGGGGGAAAACATACCATCAGGCTACAGCACTGCAAAACCAGGTGACCCCTACCCTAAATACGATGCACGCGAGAGTGGCAGCAAAAATGACATCCCAGATATCGCACTGGATCTCGGCGGCGACTACATCCTCTTACTAGCGTGGCGCGGTCGAAAAGAAGACAGACCCCATGCGTATCAAGCTATGAACGCTGCCATACGCGCTATTAACGAACAATTCGAAAGACTAAGCAAGCAGGTCACAGCAAATGGAAAAACCGCCCCATCCCATAGCTCAGTGAGCCATCGCGGTACTGAGCCAGAAATCAGACTGAATTCTCCGCCTTCGCAGTATGGCTGCTACCAAGCCGAGATATATGCTAACCCTAATCAGAATGGATTCCTTAGTCTCATCGTCAAGGATGTAGAATCAGGAAAGGAGCTGCGCACCATAGGCTTCCGAAGCCTCTATTCCTTCGATGATCAGGAATTATTCCGTCATGAGATCCCTCAATCACTCCCCATATGGATGCGCAAGGATGAATGGATACCAAGCAGCGATCCCGAGAAGAAGGATATACCTCTATTCACCATTGAGGCATCTGACGAACTGCGTAGCTTCCTCGTCGACTTTGAACTATGGTTCTCGCCCTACGGAAGTCAGCAAGAGCCTCGTCTACTGACAACAAAGAGATACCGCATCCAAAGCTTCCAGCCCAGACTTTTAAAGCCAGAACTCATCATGGAAAAAATCAGCACTGATGAGCCAGAACCCAGCACAGCTAATAAACTAGCCACCCCACCCGCCACTAAGGCATCCTCCATATGATACACGACATTTTTCAAGGCTCAAAGAAGCTCGCACTCACACTCCCTATCGCCCTGAGTTTTATAACCCCACTCAGCTTAGCAAATGAGATAGAGATGCAAAGAATCCTCAGCTCATGGAATCAGCAGCAGCAAAAGCACGTAAAAGCGCTGCGAGATGCCACCACAGACGAAGATAGGCAAGCGCTCCTCGCAACAGTTCCTCTTCCAAATAGCATCGCCAAGGATCTCTGGAAAAGCATGTCGAAGCGTACAGGCACGCGTCTCATCCCCGGTGTAAAAGGCACCAAGCAGCCCGACAGACGCGTTCCTACTTACGAGTACGATGAAGCATGGGCAGCACCTGCCGTCATCTGGTGGCTACAGCACTCAGATCAGCTGAAAACAGTCATGAAGCCCAGTGCTGTAGAAGGCACACTTCGCTCTCTTCTTAACTCAGTAGAGCGCATCCACTACATACATCCCGATATGGCAGATCTCTGCCCTACCTTAGCAGAGTCTGCTAGTGCACGTAGCTACGATATCCTAAAAAAGATCCTCCAGTCGAACTCCAACCCCCGCTCTCGCGCACATGCGGCACTAGCCATGAGCCTCCTGCTGAAGCATGAGAATGTCTCGAGCATAGCAGGCACCCCCGCACAAGCTCTAGGCATGCGCCTCGCTTACATTCGCTACGCACTGGAGAACGCGCCTGCGCAAGATTACTTCGGCAGATTGCGCCTCGAAGACATCGCTATCGAGGAACTCTATCTTCTCAACAATCTCACCTTAGGCGCTATCCCGCCGCAGATACATGTGACAAGTGCACAGGGACAGACAGAGGCGCTTCCCGTCGTCGGAGAAGCGCAGCTCTTCTACTTCTGGAGTCCCTTGGATGCGGGCAGCATCGCGCTGCTGAGAACGGCAGCTTCATTGAAGAGTCAGTTCCCTTACATCAAGTTCAAGGCCATCACGGCAGGCATCACAGGCGCAGAAATAGCAGCTAACCCTGATATGGCACTGGAGCATGTAGAGCACTTCGTCGACACAGAAGGCAAGGCGATACAGGCCTACCGCATCCCGAAGGCAGGCTTCGCTGTACTCATCAGCCCGAAAGCACGCTTACTCTACATAGGAGAGCCGAACATGAAGCTCCAAGCTGCGATTAACACCTATGATGAAGAGCGCAAAAAGGCTCAGAATACACCGAGCCCTCCTACACTAGGATCTGAGTCTCCGACGCAAGGAGACAGTGACTCTAGCAGCACTGCACCTCCTTTACGTGAGCTCCCAGATCTGAGCTTCTAACGGTAGAACTTAGTTTCCCTCACTTTCTTGAATCTTCTTGATCTCAGCCCAATGTGCTGGGGTCATGGAAGAGAAGGTGAACAGACTGACGCTCTCCGCGCCTGCTTCTTGAGCAGACTTGATAGCTCGACCTATCTCGGAAGGGAGTAGGCCATGGTGCTCTGGGTCTTTCGCGGTCGACTTATTCTCAGGATCGCCACAGATGAAGAGACCTGAGATGAAATGCGTTTTAGCATTTTTCGACTTAACCCCCTCTTCCGTCATCGTGCCTACCCACTCAGGGGACTCGAGATAGAAGTCATTGTAAATCATAGGTGCGACCAGATCGAGATCCCACTTCCCCCAGTCCTGACGCACCATCTTTTTAGATAAGGTAGGTCCGGGGAAGACCGCAGCACTGATCAGCTTACCTTCAGCATGCACATCGGCGGCTATCTTGTTCACGAGCTCGGTCACGGTATCGCAGCGGAAGCGCTTCCACTCTTCGTCATGCTGCGCGGCATCTCCCTTTGCCTTGATGTCTATACCTGATTTTTTCTGGAATTCCTTCGTACAGAGATCACAGTAGCAGTAATCGTAAGGTGCGAACTCCTCTGTCATCTTCAGACCATACTTATTCCAGAGCCCCGGAGCTAGGATGACATCTGGGTAGCGGATATAATCAAGATGCACGCCCTTCACACCGGGCATCTGGGCGACTTCCTTATATTTCTTAGAGAAATACTCATACACCTCCTCGCGGTTAGGGCAGAGGAACTGGTAGTAGTCAACGTAGGCTGGTTTCACGCGAGCGGAGTGCCCTTCACGGCTCACCGCGAACCAGTCATCACCCACATCCTTATTCCCCATCTGCGCAAGTGTGGGAATCCACGCGTGGAATTCTATACCCACCTCCTGCGCGATGCGGGCGGCGGTACGAGTCTTTTCCAGATCACTGACGCTCCCGTGGTAGAAGACTCCCTTCACGCCATGATCTTTCATATTCTGGAGCTGGGCGCGTACATTCTCTTCAGTGAAGCCTTCGCGCGGAGCATGATCCCATACGTATATATCGAGAGCCTCTGCTTCTGAGTATATTCCTGCGAATGCGAGACCTGCCAACAAGAGGCTTCCTAGTTGTTTTTTCATTATCATTTCTTATATTTTATTGATCATTTTTCTCCCAGCAGCGTCCATCCGAGCTGATGAAGTAGCGCTTCCCGTCGAAGCCATCAAGGGCTATCGTCCAGTCTGTCTCCGTCTGGGTATAAGTAGCTTTGCTATCCAGTCCTTTCACCTGCACTTCATCAGCGCGTATCTCGGCAAGGCTGCTTGGGTAAGTCTTTTTCACTTCTTTGTAACTCTGCATGCGCTGGTAGAGCTGACGCAGTGCCCACTTCACCTCTTCATTGCGATTCCAGTTGAACTTCTCACGTGGTTCGGAAACGAGGCGTTCTGAAAACTGTAAGAAACCCCAAGTCTCGGGTCGGTGCATGTTCACCACACCTTGCGGTGACCATACCCAATTATCCTCACTGCCTGGTCCAGACTTCTTGGTGAGAGGGTTTTCTATTTTCTGGTATTCCTTCCCATCCCACTGGGTGAACCATTCGACACGAGAGAAGTTGATCCTCCATTGCACGCCAGCTGCTGGCTCGAGCTTATCTGCCTCTGTGATGGAGTCGAGAGGCATAGCTATTTCTACGCTCCAGCCCTTGTCCTCATCATCGCCCTTGTTGATCGTGCCATCGACATGGATAGCTGAGCGCACTCCGTTGATATTCCATGAGTCAAGAACCTTGCATCCCCAATCACGATAAGGTTTTGTCAGCATGAGATCCCACTCTGTCCCGAAGGCATTAATCTCGTATTCCATGTAGTGGTGTGTGTCGCCATTCGGGTCGATGAATACTTCAAAGTCATTATCATAGAAAATAATAGATTCACGCTCTGTCAGCTTCGCCCAGACATGAGGCTCTTCCATGTAAACCGCTATGTACAGGTACTCATCATCCCAGAGCATCTTCGCACGCGTGCGGTAGCGAGGCTTCAAGGGGCGCTTCTCACCTTCAATGTCGACGAACTCATCTGTCCAGTCCGCCTGAGCCCACGCCGCCTCATCTAGTTTTCCATCGATGACGATGGGGCTAGGAGTTTTCGCGCAGACATACTGGCGTGGCTGGAAGTCTACACTAGGCTGGAAGTCCACCGTCTCAGCGAGGACTGCCCCTGACAGTATGGGAAGAAGTAAGAGAGCTGCATTCATTCTGCTTATTTTACAATATCATAGCGTGAAATCAAGCGATAAAGTAGGCAGGATCGAATTCATGACTTGACATATGTCGTATATTCTGGCATTCTTCGTCCTGTCATCGAGTCCTTCGGAGCAATGGCTGGAAAACCCCGCCAGGACCGAGAGGTAGCAACGGTATTCAGTCCCTTGTTGTCGGAGGTACTCGATGATTTTTTTCTTGCCTGTATAGTTCTCCTCATTCATGAGAAAACCTTTCCCAGTCATTGCTCTAACCTTTCTGATGCGTCTTACTCTGGGCGCACTATTCCTCTACACAGGTTTTTCTAAGGTGCTGGATATAGAAGGTACTGTACAGACTCTCACGCTGGCTGACATGCTACCCGCTAGCTTCTCTCTTCCCCTCGCCTATATAGGTATAGCGATGGAAATATTGCTGGGCTTCTGCCTTGTCTTTAAAATAGCTTATGCAGCGACGACTCTCTGGACGAACGTTCTCTGTGCTGTCTTCCTGAGCATATTCGTACAGGCATGGATACGTGGGCTAGACCTGAGCTGTAACTGCCTTGGTATGAACTCTGGCGTGCAGGAATACCCCTTGGAGATATGCCTTCGCTTGCTTCTCCTCGGCGCCTCCCTCTGCCTGAGCTGGGATGCCTTCCACCCTAACCCTGTGGATAAAAAGAAGCGTCCCTTGGACTTTTCGAAAATCTAAAGAAACATTCCTTTCGGATTTCTTTATAATATTATATTTTAATATAACACAGCAGGTAGACTTAAAAAGAGAGAAACACAAGATATGGTATAGTTTTTTAAAAAAGTATATATAATATTGTCATTGGAAGAAAAGATCTTGCCTTACCGAAATAAAAAAGTTAATATTCCAGCAACTGAAAGGAGTCAATTTATGAATTTTTCCCTCGCAAAACAAGTCCTACTCGACGGACTCAACAAAGTCGCTGGCGTGGTCTCCACCCGCCCCAGCATGCCTATCCTTACAAACGTTCTCGTAGAAGCTGCCGAAGGTGAGCTGCGCCTCACCACGACAAACACAGAACTCACCATTCAGACAAAAGTACCCTGCATGGTGAACAGCCCCGGTGCGATCACCCTTCCTGCGAAAAAGCTCCAGAGCATCATCCGCGAAATGCGTGATGGTGAAGTCAGCATCGCAGTAAGCAATCGCGTCGCTACAATCAAGTGCAACCGCGCACAGTTCAAGCTCCACGGCCTTCCCGCAGACGAGTTCCCAGGTGTACCTACCTTCAAGGATGCCAGCGAGTTCAAGGTACCTCAGGCCATGCTGAGCAAGGGCATCAAGTACACAGACTTCGCTATCTCTAATGACGGTACACGCTACGTACTTAATGGTGTTTACACCTGCTTCCAAGACGGCAAGCTGACCATGGTCGCCACAGACGGTCGTCGCCTCGCTCTCTTCGAAAATGCGCTTGAGTTCCCTGAATCACAAGAAACCTGTATCGACATTCCTAGCCGTGCCGTGTCAGAAGTAAGCCGTCTCCTCGTCGGTGAAGGTGAAGTCCTCATCAGCATCACCGCTAATCAGGCCTCCTTCGACCTCGCAGACACCGTGCTCTACACAAAGCTCATCGACGGCAACTATCCTAACTACCGTCAGGTCATTCCTAGCCGCTACAACCAGCGTGTAAACATGCCTGCACAGGATCTCAACGAAATCGTACGCCGCGTATCCCTCCTCTCCGCAGAGAAGACAAACACCGTACGCTTCCGCTTCGCTCCTGGTACGATGGAAGTACAGTCCAGCGCCTCCGATGTAGGTGAAGCAAACGAAGAAATGCCCATCGACTACAGCGGTGACGAGATCGAAATCACCTTCAACGCTGAGTTCGTCCTCGCCCCACTTAAGGCTATCGGAGACAAGGAAGTCAGCATCGACCTCATCGACCTTTCTAGCCCAGGTGTGATGCGCGTCGCAGACGAGTTCCTCTATGTGCTCATGCCTATGCATTCCTAATCAAGCATACGCAAACAATCTTAACACAAAAAAGCCGAGCTTCATTGCTCGGCTTTTTCGTGTATTAAAAGATAGTAATCAAACTAAGGAAGATGAATCGTATCCTCTTCCGACTCACAGTCCTCCTTACACTGAGGCCCCTGTGTGCGCTTCGCACTCTTCACGACAAAGATAAAGAAGAGAATGCTTATCCCACCCCATACTAGAGGCGCGACGACACCAGGAGCACCCTCTTGAAGCTTCGTGATGAGAGGATTTTGCTTCTCAAAAAGATTCTTATACAGCCATGCGACAAATACCACGAGCAGCGCGATAGGAGTCACCCAGTTAAGCATGAAGCCCAGTCCTGCTGGAAGCTTGATAAGAGCCCCCTCGCGCAGTTCTTCTAGTCCCTTCTGCGTCGTGACGTAGAAGCGGAAGACCAGCAGCATCAGTAGACAGATCACAAAGAGCAGCAGCGTACCATAGAAGAAGTTCATCGTCTCCAGTGCCAGCAGTCCATCCCCTGTGAACCACGCTACGATAAGTGTCCCGCCCGTGAGAATAACCGCAATCATCACCACACTCTGCGCACGTGATAGATGCCAGAAGTCCTCCAAGAACGCGATACCGGGCTGCAAGAGCGATAGCGAGCTTGCAATAGCTGCGAGGAAAAGCAAGAAGAAGAACATCGCACCAAAGTATTGCCCTGCGGGCATCTGCGCGAATACCTGTGGCAGCACCTCGAAGCCTATACCGAATGTCCCCATCCCAGCAGCCGCGGCCACCCCTAGGAAGGCAATAGCGGCAGGGATGATCATCAGACCAGCTATACCCACCTCGACCACTTCATTCGTCGCATTCGCCGTCAGCGAGCTCAGAGCGATATCCTGCTTCCGACTCACATAGCTCGCGTAGGTACTAATCGTGCCAAATCCCACGGAAAGTGAGAAGAAAATCTGTGAAGCCGCGTCCAGCCACATCTCGGGATTCATCAGCCCATCCATGAGCGTGACATGCTTCTCAGTCACTTCTTGCCCAGCATACTCCTGCTGAGTCCTCGCGACGACAGCCTCTTTCTCCGCAGTAGTCGCCTCGCTTGGCAGCATGGCTACACTCTTATCCTCCACGACCAGCATAGTCTTACTAGGATTCCACATGTAGCCTAGCCCCTCATTAATATTGCGCTCAGGATGACTCTCATCAGGAGTCCCCAGTGTCAGCACACGCACCAGCATGAATAGAGAAAGAACCAGCAGCGCGGGCATGCTCCACTTACTAAACCACTCAATCCCTCTATTAATCCCGCGGTATAGGATAAAGAAGTTCACCATAAGCGAAATGAGCGTGAAAATGATAACAAAGCTGATACTCAGGTCAAAAGCTGAGCCGTCCCCCTGAAGCCCGCAGAACTGCGCAAAGAAGCTGCTGTAATCCGCCGCCTTATCCAGCTGCAAATCACCGACCAGCGTATGATAGAAGTAACCCAGCGTCCAGCCCTCCAGATAGAGGTAGTACATGGACACCGTCAGCGGGATGATAAGCATGAAGATCCCCACATACTTCCACGCATGCGAGCGTGTGAGCAGCAGGAAGGTCGAGACAGGACTGTGACCGCCCAGCCTCCCAGCGCGACGACCGAGAGCCCACTCCACCCAGCAGAGAGGAATCCCCAGCACGACAAAGGCGATGAGGTAGGCTATCATGAAGGCACCGCCGCCATACTCAGCAGCGAGACCGGGGAAACGGAGGAAGTTACCAAATCCGACGGCACTGCCAGCGACGGCTAGCATCACGCCAAGATTCGAGCTCCATTGTTCTTTTTTCGGGGCTGTATCACTCATATCTTCTAGATCTATGCTTGGTCTTTTCTCTTCAAGAGCTTAAACATACAGAGGAGAAAAAATCCCCACACGAGCCCTACGGCTCCAAGCATCGTGACTACACCTTCCCAATTCATAATAATGCAGTAATGATAGCATCTGACAAGAAATTGTCAAGCTCACAGTCTAGCATGAAAAAACGCCCTGCCTCCCAATCGAAAGACAGAGCGGTAAAATGATCAAAAAGTCCTGACTAATCTTGCAAGGTCGCCTTAGCGGCACGTACCTTCGTCGCCATCTCCATGAAGAGTTCGGTTAAGATTTTCACCTGCTCAGCCTCATCACTAGCAGCCTTTAGCTTCTCCTCAGCGGCGGCATTCGCCTCGCTCTCGATCTTAGCGATGAAGGCGCGCGTGAAAGATTCATCCTCCATGAGCTTCGCCGCCTCTGGATGCTTTGCCTTAGCTTCCTTTGCCAATGTATCCAAGGCAGAATGAGCCTCGTCGTATTTCCCCGCATTCAGCAAATCATAGACCTCGGTGAATACAGCCTGTAAATCTGCGATATAGGCCTGACAATTTGCAGGAAGATCCGCTGTGGGTATACGACGCTGATGATCGATGAACAGGAGGGTCATCGCGTTCGGATCATCGAGCTTCCCTTGCTGCGTGAGTGTCGCGTAGCTCTCATACACGCCAGCTAAGTATTCCAGCTGGTAGGCACGCACGGAAGCAGGTAGAGCAGAGGCTGGAGCAGGAGCTGCTGCGTCAGTACTTGGAGCAGGTGTGCTCGCCTCTGAGGCCTTAAGCGTTGTGAGGCTAGCGAACAGAATCAAAGAAAGTGTAGCGTATTTCATGGTATTTAATACTAACCTATTTCTTATGAAATTCAATATTTTTTAATGCCATGCGAGTTAGAGGAGTATACCTCTCCGCAAGAACACTTTGTGTAATAAGCGAAGAAAGCCGCACCTCTACGAGGTGCGGCTTTCAATGAAATTATCCAATTCGAATTTTAACGTCCGATGAATTTTCCAAGGCTTGCCTTAACTTTCTCATCTGCGGATGAAGCATAGGTCTGACCGATGACGAGCAGTTTTTCAGCGATACCTCTTGTCATTTCACGACCTTCATCGCTGTTCATGAATTCTGACATATCCTGGACGTATTCGTCCTTATTATCTACATCTTTATCAAGTTCTGCGATCTTATTCTTCAGTTCGACATACTCTGCGCTGAGTGATTCGAGATCTCCAGCAGCATCAGCAGCCTGTGTCTTACCAGCTTGGATATCTTTGCAGATATCGCTTGCATCAGAGAGGATGCTGTACATTTCCTTTGAGATTTCAACTGGGCTATCGGAGCTAGAGCAAGCAGAAAGGACGAGTGCAGGCACAAGACCTCCGAGGATTAGGGTAGTGTTTTTCATACGCGCATAATCCTAACAAAACATCTCTTCTTTGCAAGCTTAATTTCAATATTTACCGCATAGACCTTCCATCTATTACACAGGGGAATATTGTCTTCGTCTATTCCAGCAAAAAAAGCCACCCTCTCTGGGAGGGTGGCTTCTTATAAAATGCTTTTGGCTTAGATTAGATCTTGCCGAAAAGTGTCTTGCCTGTGGAAAGGAGGTCGTCAGCAGCGATCACGAGGCGATCGCAGATGCCTTCTTCACCCTTCTTGAGGTAGGTACGTGGGTCATAGACCTTCTTGTTACCTACTTCACCGTCGATCTTGAGCATGCCTTCGATGTTCTGAGCCATGTGGATCATGATTGGCTTAGAGAATGCGTACTGAGTATCGGTGTCGATGTTCATCTTGATAACACCATAGGAGATAGCTTCGCGGATGTCTGTGAGTTCAGAACCGGAACCACCGTGGAAGACGAGGCGCATGTCGTTGCCATGCTTGTCAGAAACTGCCTTCTGACCGTCGCGGAGGATCTTGGGCTCGAGCTTCACTGCACCTGGCTTGTAAACGCCATGCACGTTACCAAAGGTAGCTGCAAGCATGAATTCGCCTACGCCGTTGAGCGTTTCGTATGTCTGAAGCATGTCTTCAGGTGTGGTGTAGAGCTTGTCATTGCTTGCTCCGCTGTTGTCAACACCGTCTTCTTCGCCACCGACGACGCCGATTTCGATTTCGAGAACGATTCCGAGCTCTGCGCACTCAGCGAGGAGTTCCTTGGAGAGCTTCAGGTTCTCTGCCATTGGAAGTTCGGATGCGTCAAGCATGTGGGAGTTGTAAAGTGGCTTGAGACCAGCAGCGATGCGCTTGCGGGATTCTGCAAGGAGAGGACGAAGGAAGCTGTCTACCTTGTCTGCTTGGCAGTGGTCAGTGTGAAGAGCGACGAGTACGTCGTACTCTTCAGCAAGGCGATGAACGGCTTCTGCGAGAACGATAGCACCGATAGCGGAAGACTTCACTGTGCTGCCAGAAGCAAACTGACCGCCACCGATGGAGACCTGGATAATACCGTCGGACTTAGCTTCGGCGAATGCCTTGAGGGCGCCGTTGATAACTTCGATGGTGGTGACGTTGATGGCGGGGTAGGCGTAGCCTTCGCTCTTCGCCGTATCAAGCATCTTGATGTACTGTTCTTGTGTTGGAACTGGCATGTGCGTAATGTGATTGATTTTTAATTACTTTAGGTTTTCCACTGAGGTAAACCCGTTCGGGGGTTAGTATATCCGAGATCGCGAGAGTTTGCAAGTAGAAATTCAGCTAATTTTTCTAATTGGGAAAATAACTGAAATTTATTTCACCATTTTTCTTGACAATCTCAGAAATATTGATATAGTTGCTGCGCTGACACGTCAGTATTCGTGCGAGAATAGCTCAGTTGGTAGAGCAGTAGACTTTTAATCTATTGGTCCCGGGTTCGAGTCCCGGTTCTCGTAGTACAAGGAACACGAAGGAGATCGGATCTCGTTCGTGTTTTTTGCTTTTCACAGATCGCCTATTATTGTAATCATGAATGTCTTTTCAACCTGCTGGAATAGCCGCCGTCACAAGGATGGCAATCACATGTGCGATGAGATCCGCGAGCTAGGTTTCGAACGCATCGAGGCTTCACACGGGCTCTCTCTCATGATGGTGCCAGGTATCCTACAGTCAGTCGAAGAGAAACGAATCATTGTGGAGGGAGTGCATAATTACTGCCCATCCCCGCTAGAGCTTCAGGGAGACTCCCCCGATGCTTACCAGTTCACGTCACACCGCGAGTGGGAACGCTCCCGCTGCATGGGCTTAACTCGAGATAGTATGGAGTTCGCCGCCAGCGTAGGTGCACGTTACATCGTGCTACACATGGGGCGTGTCGGCCTACTACGCGATAGCTCACGATCGAAGGAACTGGAGCGCATGGCACGCCACGGAGCTCTCGGGACTCGCGCCTATGCTGAGCGAAAGGGAGAACTGATGCGCGAACGGTCAAAGAAGCGCGATCTCTACTTCCAGCGTGCGAAAGAAGCACTCTATCAACTGCGTGATAAGGCGCAGGAGCTTGACATACGCCTCGCTGTCGAGGGACGCAGCCACTTCGAGCAAGTCCCTTCCGAGGAGGAAATGATGATGCTGATGGATGAGTTCGCCGACGATCCATACGTGGTCTACTGGCACGACTTCGGACACATTCAGCGCAAGCACAATCTACTCATGCTGGATCATGATCAGTACCTCAATGCGCTGAAGCCTCATATCTATGGAGCGCATGTGAATGATGTGCAGTGGCCAGCACGCGACCACAGAGCCCCCTTCTTCGGTGGTGACGTGGACTTCCATCATCTCATTCCCAGCTATTTCACTCAGAGCATGCCGCTGACGTGGGAGCTATCCTCTTCTGTAAAGCCTGAGATTATTCGTCAGGCACTCCCTCTATGGAATGAACTAACAGCGAACTGCAAAGTATAACACCCTCACAAAATAGCCGTAATTATCACAATTCTAGATTGACATACGAGGTATATTTTTGTA
>CAYJLR010000030.1:0-18915 GCA_964370895.1 uncultured Akkermansia sp.
GTGTTTGGCGTGTTCCAGCGACTGGCCATGTGCTATGTACTCGGGGCATTGCTCATTCTCATTCTGCGGAACTCATGGCTTATCCTTGCAGGGATGATAGGATTGATCGCCCTGCATTGGTTCTTACTCGTCGATTTAGGTGATGCGCAGCTGGGAGTCTTCACGCTGGCTGGTCAGGGCTCAGGCGCGATTGATGAGGCTCTTGTGGGCATAGAGCACGTGTATAGGGGCTACGGATTGCCCTTCGATCCTGAGGGGGTACTCGGTAGCATCACAGGGGCAGCGAGTGTGCTGCTAGGCTTCTTGGCTGGGCAGATTATTCGCAAGGCTGATTCTCAGGCGGATTCGGTGGCGAGACTATATAGCATGGGGATAGTGAGCCTGTTGGTAGCTTATTTCCTCTCTTTTGATCTTCCTGTAGTTAAGGCGCTGTGGACTGGTACTTATGTACTCGAAACTGGTGGCTGGGGCATGATCTGCCTCGCCTTCCTTATCTACTTTGCGGATATGCGCGGGAAGGGGAAATACTTGATGCCGCTTAAGGCAATGGGTCTGAACCCCTTGTTCGCGTATATTTTAGCCGATCTCTTGGCTAAGAGTGCAGATCGTTTCATCAAACTGGCAAATGATGCTGGGCAGGAGGTGTCGCTGCATGCTTGGTATTATTCGGATATTTGTGTGAAGTGGGTAGGAGAGAGTGATAGCTATTCCTCGCTGCTATATGCGTCTAGCTTTGTGCTTGTCATCATGATACCTTGCTTGATCTTGTATAAGATGAGGGTCATTATAAAGATTTAGTTTTCCTTGCCAAAGCGGGGCAGGGCGGTATAATAGGGCATGACTCGATTTCGCCCCTGCATAGACCTGCACCATGGACAAGTTAAACAAATTGTTGGAGGAACGCTGGACAGCCAAGACGCTGCCCTGAAGACGAACTTCGTCTCAGAGTATGATGCGGGCTGGTATGCAAAATTGTACCAGCGCGACTGCCTGAAAGGCGGCCATGTGATCAAGCTGGGAGCGGGGAATGATGACGCAGCGCGACAAGCACTCGCGTCCTATCCGCAGGGGCTACAATTAGGCGGTGGCATACAGCTGAGTAATGCTGAAGAATGGCTGGAAGCTGGTGCCTCGCATGTGATTGTCACGAGTGCGCTTTTTGATAAAGAGGGTCGTTTCCAAGATCAGGTACTCGATGCGCTGGTAGAGCGTGTGGGTGCAGCGAAACTCGTGATAGATCTGAGCTGCCGTCGAACAGCAAATGGCTGGACGGTCGCGATGGACAGGTGGCAGAAGCTGACGGATATGGACATCACGCATGATGTGCTCGACAGGCTGGCCTCTTGCTGCGATGAGTTCCTAATTCACGCGGCCGATGTGGAAGGTAAGTGTGAAGGCATAGACGAGGAATTGGTCCGCGTGCTAGGTGCATGGCGAGGGATACCGATGACATACGCGGGAGGTATACGCGCGATGGAGGATTTTGAATTGATTGATCGCCTGAGCGCGGGCAGTGTGGATGCGACCGTGGGTAGCGCGCTGGATATATTTGGAGGGAGCGGCGTGAACTATGCCGAGCTGGTGAAGCAGCGCGGGTAATAGTTTGTAGGAGAATATCTTGTATAATAAAATATTGCAAGGTCTGCACCCTGCTCAAGATCAGTGGATCTTGAGAATCTGTTTAGCGCTGTCGCGCAGGGCAGAGGGATGACAAAAAGGAGCACTTGCTGTGCTCCTTTTTGTTTGATTGTTTTGCTGCGTTTACGCTTCGCCTTCGTCGTCGAAGTTCAGCTGCGCGAGCAGTTCCTCTGGTGTCACTTTCACGCTTTCTCGCGTGGCGATTCGCTTCAGTTCCATCGTCGGATAGTTCGCTCCGATGATGAGTGCATAGCGTGCACCTATTTTTTCCGCGCGTTTGATTTGTGGGTTGAATTTCGCAGGCGCTAGTGGCAGGTCAACACGTACTCCTGTATCGCGTAACCATGATGCGAGTGCCAGCATGTCTCCGCGCTTTTCTGCATCATCCAAGATGAGGCAGATGTCGCATGCATTTGGCTTGATCGCGGCATCGCGTAGCGCGCGCGCGGCGGGGCATTCGTCGATGAGGTGTGCAATGACGGCATCTCCCATAGCGAAGCCTGTGGCCGGCATGTCGATGGCATCATTAGAGAGTGTTTTCACGAGGTTGTCGTAGCGTCCACCTCCCGCGATAGCTCGCAGGCTGCGTGCTTGGTCGAAGATTTCAAAGACGAGTCCTGTGTAGTAGGCGAGCCCACGTACGACGGAGAGGTCGAGCTTGACATATTCTGCTAGTCCGCGTGCTTCTAGTTCGCTGTAGACGATGCTGTAGCGTGGGGAGCAGTCTGCGGGCGGGTTTTCGATGAAGGAGAGTAGTTCGTCGCGCTTCAGTCCGAATGCGCTGAGTTTCTTCTCACAGTCTTCTGGCTTGTCGCGTTCGAGTTTATCGACGATGGAGAGGAAGTCTGGGATTTGCTCTTCTGCGATGCCTGCGCTTTTCGCATAGTTGATCCATACTTCGCGGTCGCTGACGCGGACGATGAAGTCAGAGGAGGTGAAGCCTAGCTCACGCATGCAGTCGATGGCGAGTGCGATGAGTTCCGCATCTGCTCCTTCTGTGCTTTCTCCGAGGATGTCGGCATTGAATTGGACGAATTCGCGGAGGCGACCTTTCTGTGGCTTTTCGTAGCGGAAGCAGGAGCCGATTTCAAACCATTTCAGTGGCTTGCTGTACTCGCGCTGGTAGCCCGCTGCGATGCGGCCAAGGGAGGCGGTGAGCTCAGGGCGCAGTGTGACATCGCGCTCGCCTTGGTCGGTGAAGCGGAAGAGCTGGCTGGAGAGTTCGCCTCCTGACTTTTTCAGGTATAGTTCTGTGGCTTCGAGGACGGGGGCATCCCATTCGAGGAAGCTATAGCGTGAGGCTACTCGTCTCCATACGGAGAAGAGGTAGCTGCGGAAGGCGTGTTCCTGTGGTGAAAAGTCGCGGAATCCGGGTAGGGGTGCAAAGCGTGCGTCTGGCATAGTATATATGTGTGATTGATTCAGTAGTTGCGATGATTATACTGATTTTTTTCCTACTGAAAATCTTTTTATGTGATTGCCGTTCTTTATTCGCACGTGAGCACGATGCAGGTGAAGGGGAGCAGGTAGAGGGATAGCTCGGGCTGCAGTCCTGTGGTGAAGTGCTGCTGCTCGAGGTTCTGTCTGCCAAATCCTCCGAATCGCTCTTCATCAGAGTCGAGCACGATGCGCCACTTGCCTGCCTTCGGGGCGGGTAGACGGTAGTTCGGGATGGCTTGCTGTCCATTCCAGTTGAAGACGAAGAGGAGGTCTCCACGCATGAAGGCCATGATCTGATTTCGTTCGTCGAGCTTCAGCGGGTGTGCTGGTGGGCGTAGCAGGATATGGTACTGGCAGCTGAGCTGGAGCATGGCCTTGTCAAACTCACCAAGCTGACCATAGCGCAGGTCGGGATGATCGACGAGTGACCACTGACGACGGCAGTATTGGTAAGATCCTCCATTGCCTTCGCGTGGGAAGTCTATCCATTCTGGGTGTCCGAATTCGTTCCCCATGAAGTTCAGCCAGCCTTCACCACCTGCGACGTGGGTCGCGAGGCGTATCATCTTATGCAGGGATATGCCGCGTTCGATGACGAGGCTTTGGGAGTGCTTGTTCATGCCGCTGTACATCTCTGCGTCCATGAGGCGGAAGGCGAGTGTCTTATCCCCGACGAGTGCCTGATCATGGCTCTCGGCATAGGCGATGTTTGCTTCACCATAGCGACGGTTAGTCAGGGTGTACCACATGTCACCCATGCTCCATTCTTCGTCCTTGTATTCCTTGATGAGTTTGATCCAGTAGTCTGGGAGTCCCATGGAGAGTCGGAAGTCGAAGCCTATGCCACCTTCTTCGACGGGGCGGCAGAGGCCGGGCATGCCGCTCATGTCTTCTGCGATGACGAGCGCTCCGGGTTTTACTTCCTGGATGAGGGTGGTGGCGAGCTGGAGGTAGGTGATGGCATCGTAGTTCACCTGCTCATTAAAGTAGCAATCGAGGTTAACGAAGGGCTCATGTCCGTGGTGTAGGTAGAGCATGCTGGTGACACCATCGAAGCGGAATCCATCAAAGCGGAATTCTTCCAGCCACCATGAGAGGTTCGACAGGAGGAATTCCAAGACCTCTGGGCGTCCGTAGTTGAAGAGGCAGCTGTCCCAGTCAGGGTGCATGGCGTCACGTTCTCCAGCGTGGAAGTACTGACCGCCTGTGCCGTCAAAGTTATTCAGACCTTCAGCCATATTCTTCACCGCATGGGAGTGGACGACGTCGAGTAGGACGGCGATGCCTGCCTGATGGGCGGTGTCGATGAGGTATTTCAGATCATCAGGTGTGCCGAATCGGCTGCTGGGAGCGAAGAAAGAGGATACGTGGTAACCAAATGATCCATAATAGGGGTGCTCCTGCACAGCCATGAGCTGGATGCAGTTGTAACCCATCTTCACGATGCGCGGCAGAACGTGATCTGCAAACTCCCTGTAGCTATGCAGGCGTGCCTCTTCACCTGCCATGCCGACATGTGCTTCGTAGATGAGTGGTACTTTGATCTTGGAGGGGGTGAACTTTTTCTTAGACCTCCAGACGTACTCGCTTTCTGGCTGCCAGATGCTGCCAGCGAAGTCGAAGCTATGTGGGTCTTGCTTCGTGTAGCGAATCCAAGCTGGGATGCGGTCGCGGCGCTGGTCGTCTGAGCCGACGATGTGTACTTTCACTGACTGTCCATGCTTGAGGGTATCGGCTGGGAGGCGTATTTCCCACTGTCCGTTGGGAAGGCGTGTCATTGGGTTCGCTTCTCGGTTCCAGAAGTTAAAGTCGCCTATGAGGGAGAGAGCCTTCGCACCTGGCGCCCACTCACGGTATACCCATTCCTGTGTCTCAGGGTCACGGTAAATGCCCATGCGTGTGTAGGCGCGTGCGAATTCGCGCAGTGAGCCGTGCGATCTTCGTATACTAGCAAGCTGGCTATCAAGTAGCTTCATACGTGCTCGTATAGCCTTCTCGTAAGGGGCTAACCAAGAATCTGCCAGTATTAATCCAAGTATGGGTGGTCTCCTCATACTGTGACTATAACTAATGTGTGCTTGTATTACAAGGAAATAATTCGAAATTGTTGCTCTAACAGAAGAATTATAGAACTGGTGCCAAGAGTCTACAGGCTCGCGCTCCGAGTTTTTTGAAGACAGAGGCTTCTGTCCATATGGCTTTTGTCAGCAATTTACTCCGCTCCATGTCGGCGAGCAGCATGTCGCTGACGGCTGCATTCATCGCGGGATCGCGCATGAGGCAGTTTAGCTCATAGTTGAGATTTAATGAACGATTGTCGAGATTCGCGGAGCCGATACAGCTGAGTTCATCGTCGCAGAGCAGTACCTTCTGGTGCATAAATCCCGCTTCATAGCCCCATATTCTCACCCCGTAGCTTAGGAACTCGGGGATGTAGTTGAGCATCGCTAGTCCAGAGATAAAATTATTATCCTTCTGCGGGATGATGAGGCGCACATCTACACCACGCAGGGCCGCGATGTGAAGTGCCTGCACTACTGCCGTGCTCGGGACGAGGTAAGGGGTGGCTATCCACAGTCGCTTCTTCGCAGAAGCTGCGAGGATGAGTAGGGTAGCTTGCCATGCGTTGACATAGTTCTCAGGTCCAGAGGGGATGCACATGGCCTGCTGCTCACCTGCAGAGCGTATGCTGCTAGGGTAGTGAGCGCAGATGTCGTCATTCGTCGCTCTGTACCAATCCTGTGCAAAGCAGAGAAATGCCTGCGCAGCGGCTGGTCCTTCGAGCTTCATGAAGGTATCACGCCAGTGGAGATCAGTCATCTGCTCGATGTACTCGTTGCCTATGTTGAGCCCACCCAGCCATGCTTGCTTGTGGTCGACGATGACGAGTTTCCTGTGATTGCGGTAATTGATGCGTAAGAACGAACTCACCCAGAAGCGTCTTCCGAAGAAGGGGTGGATATCGACACCTGCCTTCCTGAGGCGACGGATGAAACCGAGAGGGAGCTTATGTGAGCCTATTTCATCATAGAGTACCTTCACGCGAAGCCCTTCGCCAGCTTTCTTGATCAGGAGCTCCGCAAGGATATTGCCCACGAGGTCATTCTTGATGATGAAGAATTCGAGCTCTATGGATTCCTGCGCTTCTTCTATGGCTTCGAGAAGGCTACCATAGGTCTCTTCACCATTGCGCAGGAGTTGGAGATTATTCCCTGAGCAGGGGCTGATGCCTGTGAGTTTTGCTATGGATAGTTCCTCCTGCCCGGTCTTAGCTGGGAAGGCTGTCCAGAGTGACGTGAGCCTGTTCACACTACTCTCAGGCAGTGTCTGTAAGATGAGGCGCTCGAGTCTCTTCGTGCCGAGGCCTAGATAGAAGAAGATGCTGATGAAGGGGAGGAATATCAGAGCTAGTACCCAAGCGAGCGCTCCCTCCGAGGAGCGGGCATTATAGATAGCATGCAGGGCGAGAATTATACCTATGCTGTAGGTGAGAATGATGCCCACCTGTGGCGCGTAGTCGTACCAGTTCATATGCTGATGTAAGTGCTGTGGGTGCGAAGTCGGCAGGGGTTAGATCTGTCAAGCTAGGGCTGCTTCATCGCCTTTGCTTCGAGTTTTTTCTTATGGCGTTTGAATGGTGACTCCGCGTGGAGTCTCCACTTGAGCTTATCTATTTTCCCGTGTAGCTCAATGTCGATGATATGTTCAGATATGCGCGTGATGGGGGATAGTGCCACATTCAGGATGCTGCCTAGGTCTGGCCAGAGACGAGCCTGAACATTCAGGGAGTCGAGATTGAGGCTTCCATAGAGAGGGACGGTAAGATTGCTGCCCTTTGCGACGAGATTATCCGTGTACATGAAGCCATCACTCACGGTGAAGTCTGCATCAGCGTCACGCAGCCCATACTTGAAGAGATAATTAATACCAGGTACTTTCCCTGTCGTCTCATCGAGTAAATCTCCAGCTCCCTGAACCGCAAAACCGACACCAGAGCATATACCATTCACCACATCTTCCATGACACTAGAATCGCCAGTCTCAAGCTTCTCTTGGTAGCGTGTTGTGTAGTCAGGGAGATCAGTGATCAGTTCCGCAATAGGGGCGAATATCCCCAGCTCTAGCAGCTTTCCATCACGTACCTTGAACTGACCGTACCCCTCGAGATCATTCAGTGCTGTCGATTTAGCTCTGAAGCGGAAGTCAGCATAGCAAAGGGCAGGGGAGAGATCTGCTTCAAAGGTCTCCGCGATGCTTGATAGATCCATATTCACCGTGCGGATATAGCCATCGAGACTACTAGACTTGCCCGTGATGCCTATGCGTAAGTCAAGATTCGCTACCCCTTTCCATGTGTAGCTGTTGAAGTGCTTGAGCTCGACATAATCATCAGATATATCGACGAAACCAGAGAACTTCGATATAGGAATATCCACTCCGACAAAGTGATAGATCCCACTATCCTCCGTCTGTATCTCAATGGTACTATGCATGGGGCGCGTGTAATCCAGTACAATGGGGAACTCACTCTTAGATGCCTTCATTTTAACAGGCTCAGGAAGGCGGAGTCCATCAAGGTAGTCATAGAGCGGACTATAGAACATCCCAATCGCGTAGGCGGGGTATATATAGCCTTCTATGCCCTCGATCTGCACATTGTCATTAATGATATCGATGTCCACCTTGTCGCCTGTCAACTTCGATTCGCGGGCAGGTACTGTGATATTATTCGCGCGCATCCATGGTGCATTATTGTAGATAATGGTGGGAGAAAGGATGCTAATGAGCTGCTTGTCAGGGATGGGAGCTCCAGCTACATCGCTGGCCTTATGGTTCACGTGCACGTCGACATGAGCCTGCACGTAGTGGGCGTAGGTATAGGGGTCAGTGAGGCGAGATTGGTTCAGAGTCTCACGTCCAGTCGGCTGCCCCTGAGCATTCCTCTCCTCTATGAGTGCGCCAATCGCGAAGCCTAAGTTGCGCAATTGCAAATCTAGGGAAGCATCGATGACGAGCCCTCGTTCGTAATTGACAGATGCTTCTATATTCGTGAGCTTGAACTGAGATTCATCACTCAGCTTAAAATCGCGGATGATGGTATGCGCATCATATGAGCCTATAAGGACATTGAGATACTGCAGCCTGATGCTATTGCTCCCCTCTATCTGAAGGTATCCCTCGGTATTACCCTGCACCTGTACCTGTAGAGCTCCACTATGATGCCTCAAGGTCAAATCACTAAGGTCATAGCTATAGTTCCCATCATGATCGCGTGCGAAGCTCAGGCTTGTGGAGAGATCTACGGTCTCGCTCTTCTGGCTTAGTGCTTTTACATCGACAGGCCTGCGCTTGATCTGGTCAGCATCTAAGGAGAGCTCACCAGATAGAAGCTCTATGTTCTTATTACTGGTATTGAGGCTCAGCGCACCGTCGTGGAGAGATAGATTCCCTGTAAAAGCCAGACCATATTCTGAGCTGAAGTCTTCCGGCAGCTCTTTGGATACGAGCTCCGGCGAAACATGAACGTTTATATCGCTGAGCTCGAGTTTCTTCCACTCATCCCATGAGAGGGCTAAGGATAACTGCTCTTTTTCCTTCTCGTTAAAAATAACGGAGATATCCCCCCTCAGCTTGTTTGCGCCAGCCAGCTGCAAGGAGAGATCTATAGTCTCGGCATGGCGATCGTACACGCTGAGCTGTGATGACTGGAAATCAAAGCTCCCCGACTGGGCGTAGTCTGCATCGGCAGAGAGCGGGATAAGCTTCAGGGCATCGCGAAGGTTGATATTGATCTCGCTGGCTTTGATGTCATCAGAGTGGAACTGCTTCGCATAGCAGAAAAGTGAGCTCTTCTCAATGGATAGTGTCTCTAGGCTCGTGTCCTTTTTCCAGCTGATACCCTCTGTGACTACTTCACTGAGGAAGCTTTCTACGCTGAATTCTTGATCATCAGCGCGCTGTAGCAGTTTATCCGCGCTAAGAGAGATCTGAGCACTCTTGATGAGTTCAGGTAATGTGCCGCGCACACCATTGAGCCCTTTGAGTTTTAGCTCAATGCTGGGATTCGTGGCTTCGACGAGATAGGAGTCGCTTGCATAGTGCAGCTGAGGGATGCTAATCTTCAGTTCCGTATCACGTAAATCCGGCATGAAGTCAATAAGAGAGCTCTTCCCTGGAACGAAGTCAGGAGTGCTGAGATTCGCGTCAAGTTTTAGTTTGAGATTCCCATTGAGCTTGATCTTATCTAGCACACCCTCGCCCACTTCAAGTACTGAAAAACCTGTCAGCAGGGACATGAGATCTGCAGAGGGTATATCTACATCCAGCTTTGCCGCCCCGTAGCCACTCTTCAGATAGGCCTGCGCGGATATCTCTCCATGCGGTAGCTCTGCCTTAAACTGATCAATGGTAAAGCTGCTGTTGTCATAGAAGAAGGAAAGAGTGAGTTTATCTATTCTCGTGGATGAGAATGCGATGTTCTCCTGCTGAATCAGTCCTCCGAGATAGAGTGAGTTGACTTGGTTCTCCTCATTGAGATGGACATTCCCCTTGAGTTTGAAAATATTCGACGCTCGCTTCAGCGTAGGTAAGTTCGCGAGGATAGCCATGTCATCAGAATTAAATATCTCGCGCGCAAAGTAAATAGCAGGCAGGTCGCTTTCGATCTGGAAGGAAATAGCATGCTCAGAGAAGCGGTATTCGCCCTGCAAGGCAAGTTTCCCATCAGGGAAGCTGCTTCGAGTTGTCAATTTGTTTAACCGTATAGACTCATCGTCGATGGTGAGGTCAAGAAGGGTATGCTGAAATCGGTAATTCTTGTGCCGGATGCTAGGTGCTATAGCATGAATAGAGCACTGCGACCTTGTGCCCAGTTGGAAATCCAGCTCGACGCTAGGGCAAGCATTTCTCTGCCATTGCTGCGTCGCTATCCACGCCTTCGCATCGCGAGCGTAGGGGCTGAGCTTCCTTAGCTCCTTTTCTAGATCGAGTGCAGGCTCGTGCCGTTCTTTACGTGGTCGTGTCTGCTGTGCTACAGATATACCAAGCTCATTGAGGTTTAGAAGCCCGATGAGTCTGACTGATATACCCTCGATATCAACACTCGCTTCCGATACGCGCATGACGTCGGTAGAGGGCTGATTCGCGGTGATGTTAATCGAGCGTACCGTGAAGTCTTCCTCATCGCCTTCGATGGGGATGCGCAGTACAGCATCATGGAGGCGTATATACTGGGGATCAATAGTCCCTTCTAGCAAGGAGCGCAGCTCAAGGCTGATCTCTGCCTCAGGGAGATAGATGAGGGCATCGCCGTCATGATTTTTCGAGCCATAGACGGAGAGCTCTTTGAGGCGTAATCCTAGACCGAGAGAATAGTCTAGAGTGACCTTTTCTACCTTCAGGTGTAGGCCCTGTTTAGCGGCGTAAGTCTCGACCTCACGCAGCGCAAATGCAGGAATACCAACGATTCCTAGCCACGTAAATAAGAGTAATATAACAAGCAGAACCACCAGACTGATCGTCGGGAGGAGGCCTCCTACTCGTCTGATGGTTAACTTACTTGCCATAGTGAATCGAGATGTTAAATCTCGGGGTCATATTCGCCCTCGGGAAGAGGAGGCGCTTTTGGAAGGTTTTCGTCAATATCATCGAGGAGATTCACAAGACCTACACCGTGTCGCGCAGAGTTGTCGTACTTGAATGTCAAGCGCGGTGTACTCTTGAGCACTACTCGGCGGCTCACCGTTTTCTGAATGTAGCCTTTGTTCTTGTTAAGTTTCTCGATGACCTGCGGGGGAGCCATACGTCCCACGACACCAATCCAAACGCGCCCTTCCTTGAGGTCATCAGTGATGTTGACCTCAAGAACGGAGATAATAGTTCCAGACCATTCAAAGTCACGCTGAATGACAGCGCTAATCTCGCGCTTCATCAGCTCATTGACCTTTACCATGCGTCGTGTTGCCATATCGTGTGCGTTAAGGGGATAAGGATTACAGAGTCTGCTTGATCTTCTCGAGTGTGTAGCACTCGATCACATCCTTCTCTTCGTAGTCGTTGTAGTCAGCGAGGCGGATACCGCACTCGAGACCTACCTTCACTTCCTGCACTTCATCTTGGAAGCGGCGGAGTGTGGACATCTTGCCATCGAAGACGACCTGACCATCGCGGATGACGCGAGCTTCTGCTGTACGCTGCATGCGACCATCGGTGATGAATGCACCAGCGGCCTTGCCCTTGTTCAGCTTGAAGATCTGGCGGATCTCTGCGTGACCGATGACGTTCTCACGTGTTTCAGGAGCGAGGAGACCGAGCATAGCATCCTTCACCTGATCGATAAGTTCGTAAACGATGGAGTAAATCTTCACCTGAATGCCTTCGCGCTTCACGGCACGGACAGCATTGCTCTCTACATTGACATTGAAGCCGAGAATAACAGCGTCAGAGGAAGATGCGAGTAGTACATCACTCTCAGTGATAGGACCTACAGCGGCACCGATGAATTGGCACTCAACCTTCGCGCTTTCAATCTCGAGAATGGCGCGCTTGATCGCTTCCACAGAGCCCTGTACGTCGCCCTTGAGGTAGATCTTCAGCGTGACCTTCTGTGCTCCGTCGCCCATCATCGCAAGGATATCCTCCATGCGTGAGCGCTTAGGTGCAGCGAGTCGCTCCTGACGGTGCGATTCCTGACGCTCTTCGGACAGCTTACGTGCAGCGCGCTCGTTTTTCATTTCGACGAGTTCGTCACCGACGTGTGGTGTGCCTAAGAATCCAGATACTTCAGCGGGCATACCAGGAAGTACGCGCTTGATAGCCTTGCCATGTTCGTCGACGAGTGTCTTGATCTTCCCTGCGAATGGACCGCAGATGAAGGGCATACCTACTTTAAGAGTACCGCTTTCGACGATGACGGTAGCGGAGCTACCGCGGCCTTGCTCTACGCGTGCTTCGATGATGGAAGCGCGGCAGTTAGCACGGGGATTTGCCTTGAGTTCAAGGACTTCTGCTTGGAGGCAGAGGAGGTCGAGGAGGTCAGAGACACCATCACCAGTAGAAGCAGAGACGTCGACGCATTCGATGTCACCACCGAAGTCTGTCACGACGAGACCTTCTTCCATGAGCTGTGTGCGGACACGTGTAGGATCTGCTGCAGGGAGGTCGCACTTGTTCACCGCGATGATGAGGGACTTGCCCGCTGCCTGCGTGTGAAGGATGGCTTCGCGTGTCTGAGGCATGATACCATCATTCGCAGCGACGACGATCACGACGATGTCAGTGACGTCTGCACCGCGGGCACGCATTTCTGTGAAGATGGCGTGACCTGGGGTGTCGATGAATGTCAGAAGGTTATTATCATGCGTGACGGTGTATGCACCGATGTGCTGGGTGATGCCGCCAGCTTCACCTGCGACAACGCTGGAACGACGGATGTAGTCGAGGAGAGATGTCTTACCATGGTCAACGTGACCCATGATGGTGATGATAGGCGTACGGAGCTTCAGAGCGTCTTCTGGCTCTTCTTCCACCGCGACGGCTTCAGGTTCTTTGATTGTTTCCTGCTGAGCCTTTACACCAGCGCCTTTTTCGCGTTTGATTTTCTCGTAGAAGAAGTTATGCTTTTCGCTCAAGGCTGCGAGGTGCTCGCTTTCAAGAATGGTGTCAGGATTCGCAAACACGCCAAGTGGGAGGAGATCCTTAATGATCATGAATGGCTTCTCACCAATCTGAACGGAGAGTTCTGCGACAGAAATGGGAGCCTTGATTATAGCTTCGGATGGTGCTGCAGCAGCTTCTGGTGCAGGTGTGGACTTGGGCTTGCTAGCCTGAGCCTTAGGTGCTTCTTCGCGTGGAGCTGCCTCCTTAGGTGCAGGAGTAGCTTCAGTCGTAGGAGCGGGGGTAGCCTTCTTCACCTTCTTGCGAGGAGCAAGTAGGTCGAGGGCTTCCTTCTTCTCAGCAACAGGCTTAGAGCTGGTGGTCGCTTTGACCGCTGGCTTCTTTGCTGCTGGTTTTTTCTTAGCGCCACCGATGAGGTTTAAAGCTTCCTTCTTAGGGGCTGGTTCTTTTGATTCAGGCATGTGAAATCTTTTTTATTTCTATAATAATATTGTTTAAAGTGCACGTTACGCGCGATGAAGGCTTATTGAGCTGCGTCTTTAGCCTTTTGGATGATGTCTTGTGCATCTGTGATATCAATGCTCAGCGCATCGACGAGATCCTCTGCTTGCACGTAAGATGCGATACCTTCTACCGTTGTGAAGCCGGAGGCTACCATGGCGGAGGCGAGCTCAGAATCTACCCCAAGAACGCTGGCGAGTGCTTCAGCTCCTTCGAGAGCTACTGCCTGAACGCGAGTTTCTTCGCTGAATGGCTCAACGCGTACATCCCAGCGCTCGGCTGGGCTGGAGATGAGGCGGGCGGTGAGACGGACATTTAAGCCCTTACGACCCTTAGCCTTAGCTGCGGCCTTGTCATCAGCTACGATGACTGTAACAAGGCGTTTTTCGTCGTCAACTGTGATTTCAAGAGCCTCAATAGGAGCTAAGGATTCTGTCACCATGACAGCCTTATCTTCATTGTACTCCATGATGTCGATCTTCTCGCGGTTAAGCTCGGTGACGACATTCTTCACACGCATGCCGCGCATACCTACGCAGGCTCCGATAGGATCGACGTTAGGATCGAGGCTGCGTACGACGAGTTTCGTGCGGTAGCCAGCATCGCGGACGATGTTGACGATTTCCACTGTGTTTTCTGCGATTTCGAGTACTTCGTTTTCGAAGAGACGACGCACGAGATTTGGGTGGCTACGGGAAAGGATGAGCTCATTGCCGCGCACGCCATCACGTACGTCAACGACATAGAAGCGCATCTGGTCGCCCTGACCATATTCTTCTGTAGGGATGCGCTGCTTGGAAGGAACGATGCCTTCGAAACGCTCTACCTGAACGATGATGTCACCCTTGTCAAAACGTCGAACTGTACCAGTCACCACTTCACCGATGCGGTTGCGGAATGCGTCTGCGAGCATCTCTTGCTCCGCCTTGCGGATGCGCTGCTGCATGGTCTGACGGGCAGTCTGGACGGCGATGCGTCCGAAGTCAGGAGGGGTGATGTTCACTGTGATGAAGTCACCGACTTCTGTTTCCTTGCCACGACGTTCGTTGAGTTTTGTCGCTGTAGAGAGCGCTATCTGGTTGTAGGGGTCGACGAGTTCTTCGTCTTCGACGATGAGCATATCAGCCTTGATCTTCACTGTGCCACGCTGTGGATTGATATCTGCATGGATGTTTTCAATGCGCTCAGCACCATTGACCATCTTGTTGTAAGCGGTGATGAAGGCGGCTCCGAGTGCCTGGATGACACGTTCACGTGTCAGATCTTTTTCGCGAACGTAGTAGTCGATGAGTGCTGTGATGTCTGTGCTGGCCATATGCTCTGTATTGTATGCTAAAAGTTGTTGATAGTCCCAGAAATAAAAAAAGAGCGGGCTATATCACCCACCCAATCTTTATCGAAAGGTTTATGTACGCGAGGATTATATCCTAGAGATTATAGCCTTGTCAAGTCCTTTATCGCGAAAATGAAAATGAGAGGGTCACGCTGCGTGAGGCAGCGTGACCCGATGGGTGATTCTCAAGATTAATAGGCGTCCTGATCGTTCATGATCTCTTCCTCTGTGATGGACTTCTTGTCCAGCGCGCGCCACGCATAAGTGATGTAGGCGAGCACGAAGGGGATGAAGAAGGATACGACTGTCATAGCCGAGAGAGTGAAGCGACTAGAAGAGCTATTCGCCAGCGTGAGTGAGCTCTGGAGGTCTGCATTCGATGGATAATAGGAGGTATTATTCCATCCTGCGCAGAGGAGGATGGCGAGTACGGTGAGTACTGTACCAATACCTGCGAACCAGATACCCTGCCTGAAGTGAGTCTTCACGATGGGGAGGATGATACCAGCTAGTACAAGGACGATCCCTAAGGCTAGGGTGATGAGTACCGCTGGCATGTCGAGGAGGTTGTTCAGGTACTTGTAGTTCTCCATGGAGATGCTGAGTGACTCTGGGTCGACAGCGTAGCCACTCTTCGTGAGCCAGCGCCCAAGGTAAGCGAGGAAGAAGATAAGGAAGAGACCGCTCTCGTATGGTAGACGTCGACGCGCGAGCTCGAAGATGGGCTCATCATTGATGTTGTTCATGAAGAAGAGGTGTGCGAGCACGCGTGAGAGGAAGAAGATGGCTAGCCCGAGGCATACATTCCAGAGGTTCAGTACTGCTTCGAGACCATGCCAATCATTAGCCCACTGCGATATGGTGGGGGCGTCTATGTTGCCAAGTTGAGCCTTGTTCACCGTGAACTCTGCGCCGAAGAAGAAGGTGCTCACGGCTGTGCCGATGAGTACAGGAGCGAGTACACCATTCGCCATGAGGAAAGCACGATAGGTTGTCGTGCCGAGTACGTTGTCCTTCTTATGCTGGAACTCGTAGGAGATAGCCTGTATGACGAAGCAGAGCAGGATGAGAATCCATACCCAATACGCTCCACCAAAGCTCGTGGAATAGAACAAGGGGAAGGATGCGAAGAAGGCACCTCCGAAGGTGACGAGTGTCGTGAAGGTGAGCTCCCACTTACGCCCCGTGGAGTTCACTAGCATGCGTCGCTGTGCTTCCGTGCGTCCTAGCGTCCAGATGAGGCTCTGTCCTCCTTGTACGAACATGAGGAATACGAGTAGAGCTCCTAGTAAGGAGATGAGAAACCACCAGTAGTGCTGGAGTAGAGAATAATTTTCAAACATAATAATCTAGAGGATGAATGATTAATAAGACGTGCTCTTTATGGTAGTTTTGGACCATCCTTGATAGCCTTCAGCATGATGCGTATCTCAGCTAGCAGGAGAATGGTGAATAGTACTAAGAAGATGTAGAATGTCGTCTGCACCGAGCTGACATCCAGCTTCGACACAGCGGCACTATTCGGCAGCAGATCTTGGATAGCCCATGGCTGTCGGCCGACTTCCGCGACAATCCATCCAGCCTGACTTGCGATGTAGGCGAAGGGGATAGAGAGGATGCCCGCACGCAGCAGCCAAGGCATATCGACGATGCGCTTGCCCTTGATGAGGAGGAGCCCCATGATGAGGATGAAGAGGCAGCCGAAGGCTATCATGATGCGGAATGAGTAGAAGAGAAGGGGGACGTTTGGTACGATCTCTTCGGGGGCTTTTAAATAGCCGTAGCCGAAGTAAGGGAAGTTCTTCTCTAAAGTAGCGCGGGAGCTAGCCATTTTTTCTGTGTCTTTTGCTTTCTTAGCGGCTTGGAATTCGCCAAGAGCAGCGATCGCTATCTTACCGCGACGCATTTTCTCTTCTGTAGAGAGTTCTGGCTCTGTAGCACCGTGATTCGTGTAGCCTCCCTCGATGAGATTCTTGATACCAGGGACGTAACCATCAATAGACTCTGTGGCGAGGAGGGAGAGGAGACCGGGGATCTCTAGCTTGAAGAGCCAGCCCTGATCACCGTCTGTAGCCCAGTCTGTCGAAGGCTTCATGATACCAGCCGCTACGAAGCCTGCTCTCTCGCCTCCTTCATAATAGCCTTCGATAGCCGCGAGCTTCATGGGCTGAAGTTTAGCCACATTCACAGCGGAGGTGTGACCACTCAGCATAACGAGGGCTGAACCGACGAGACCGATGATGGCTGATACCTTAATGCTCGCAAGGGCGAACTCCGTGTGGCGTCTGCGCAGCAGATACCAGCAAGAAACACCGATGGCGAAGACAGCACCTAAGATCCAGCAGGAGGTGACCGTGTGGACGAACTTCGAGATGGCGACTGGGGAGAATGCTACTTGGACGAAGCTGACCATCTCATTTCGCGCCATGTCGGGGTTAAACTCCATACCTACGGGGTACTGCATCCACGCATTTGCGACGAGAATCCACCATGCAGAGGTGGAAGCCCCGAAGAGCGTGAGCCATGTCGCTGCTAGGTGGAGACGCTTGCTGATGCGATCCCATCCGAAGAACATGAGCGGCATGAATGTAGCTTCGAGGAAGAAGGCGATGATGCCTTCTATCGCTAGAGGGGCACCGAATATATCACCGACGACCCAGCTATAGTTACTCCAGTTCGTCCCGAATTGGAACTCAAGAATGAGACCTGTCGCGACACCCATCGCGAAGTTAATGACAAAGAGCTTCATCCAGAAGCGCGTGGTGTTCTTCCAGAACTCCTTGCCAGTGCGGTAATAAATAGTTTGCATGATCGCCATGATGAGACCGAGCCCCAGAGTGAGTGGGACAAAGATCCAGTGATACATGGCCGTCATCGCGAATTGAGCGCGTGACCAATCGACTAATGAGACATCTACGCCGTCCATATGTTAATAGATTTCTAGTGTTTGTGTGGTTATTGTGAGCTTGATCGCTCAATGAGCTGTTCGCTCACATAATCTTTCTTATCTTGCTCACTGCCTTCTAGGAAGCGAGGGAAGAAAAAGATGCGCAGAATCCCAAACATGATTAGCAATTTCACAATGACTATGAACCATAATGTCCTACCTACCGTCATGGAACTGAATCCATCGCGATAGAATGCTATCATGCGTGAGAGAGGAGATCTGAGCATATACATAAATTAACATTAATCGTGCATGAAGACAAGCAATGTTGGGATATTTTTTAGAGAAATTTTAAATAGATTTCTAGTTGATTCTTTTTAATGTATTTGCAATTAAAATGTGTTATACATTGGAATCTGTTGAAAATAAGTTGACGTTACAAAAAAATCCCACGCTTGTATGGACAACCGTGGGAGGAAGATAATCGCGTCATGCGATCTCTGACGGGTACTCTTTAGAAAAGTTTTTTCCAGTCGAGAGTCGTGAGAAGTTCGTCAAATCCAAGGCCTGTTCCTGAAGGCGGGGTGAAATCAGGTGTGATATCGAGTCCCAATTCTTCGGAGAATGGATTTGGGCGGAACACGTGCTGTGTCACGAGACCGCAGAGAGGGATGTCCTCCTGTGGCTTGTTCGTGTAGTAGAGTGCAGCATTGTATGCTGCCCAGCACTGGCCGAGCGGGTGATCTAGGTAGGAGGTGAAGACAGGAAGACCTTTGTTACTGATGTGGCGCGCTGGCTTGACGAGGCGCATCATGGGGGTGTTCGTGCAGCCTGGTATATGCTCCTCGGTCTGGACAGGCATGTCGTAGCCGAGTGGGATGCCAGCATCCTGAAGTCGCTGCCAACCTGCGACATCGTAATAGCAGGGGTCTTCGATGAAGTCGATGCGCTCCTTCATCTGAGGGGCGAGCATGTCCCAGAGTTTGAGTGTCTCATCTACGGTGAGTGTGCAGTTGAAGTCGAGTCGCCATTTCCAGTTTGGTACGATGGCTGCGAAGTTGACAAGACGAGCCACTGTGACATCAAGACGCGGAAGCACCTTCAACTTGCCGACGCGGAATCCCTTTTGGTTTAGATTGTACACCTGTGAAGGAGTCGCACTCACGGTCAGGGTCGCATGGCTGCGTGGTACCTTCAGTCCGTCAAAGAGGTTGACCTTTTTCGCACGTGCTTCAGCATCGACTTCCATGCAGCGGAGAGCACAGGCTCCGAGTCGCAGAGGATTTCCTTCGCGGAGGGCATCGAGTTCGTATTCCAGAGGGGCATCACCTAGTTCAGTCCACGACTGTAAACAGGCATAGCCTCCATCGTCAGAACGTAACAGGACACCGTGACGAGCCTGCGCCGCAGCGCGTGCGCTCATCGCACCTACAGGAAAGAGAGTATAGCTTGCATATTCCATATTATCTATATCAGCATATTTTTAACGAAGTGTCACGTT
>CAYJLR010000031.1:0-18857 GCA_964370895.1 uncultured Akkermansia sp.
CAAGAAGCGTGCGATCAACGTCAACAACATTCAAGGTAAAGCTCTCTACTGTCGCGACCTGGGCATCTGTGAGGTTGAATAATTTATCTCCCTCAGAATAGCCGAGAATGATATTAGCACCGAGGTTGAGTGTGGTGATATCCAGTGTGCCATTGTAAGTCATCTGCAGAGAGCCGCCATCATTAATCGCGAGGCTTGTGAGTGTTGATGTACCTGTACCTGTCTGCCTGAAGGAAGAGGTCGTGACTGCCCCTACAGTGAATGTGCCACTCTGCTCGAGGCTCATCGAGCCTGCGGTCATTCCGGTGTTGATGTTTGCATTACCTGCACCCATCATGATAAAATCGCCAGAGGTGACATTCTCACCGAAGTTAACGACGTTAAATGACATATTCTCACCCTGATTTATAGTACCCAGAGCGAGGTTATAGCGTGCTTGATTATTATTAAAATTGAGATCACCATTGTAGTCGACGACATTGCGGACATCAAGGACCGTCGTCTCACCTGTAGCAGCGATTGTGAAATTAAGATCTGCACTACCTGTTAACTCTGCAATCGCGAATTGGCTATTCCAAGTCTGATTGAAGGTGCTGTTATTTGTCACCTCCATGCGAGCAATCGCAGCGTAATTGGTATTCATGTCAACGACATCAAATGTCCCGCCATCGAGCTGAAGCGTATTAAATGCTGTCGCCCCATTTTGGAAGCGCAATGTGGTTCCAGAGCGTATAATGATACGATCGAACTGATTCGTACGAGTCGCCGTATCAGCATTACCGTAGTAGACAGAGCCTTCTGTGATATCGAATGTGCCTGTGTGCGTCGTATTGGAGAGAAGCTCCATGATAGCTGTGCCCTTCTTTTGAAGGTAGCCAGAACCAGTGATACCAGCACGTATGATATTGAGAGCCGTTGTATTAATCGTGGTGACGCCAGTCGCAGTGAGTACATTTTTCAGGTCTGTGTTGATATTGAGCGTGGCGGCGTTAGCCATGTCAATGTCAGCCAGATTCGCTGGCACAGTGCCCCCATTGAGCGTGATGGTGGTACCCCCTTCATTAAAGGATACGCCGGTGATGTTCAGAGTAGTACCCGCCTGTGCGACGAGATCATAGCCAGCAGCCTGAGATGTAGCAGCGGTGTCAAAGGTCATAGAACCAGAAGAGACGACCACTGTACCGCCGAAGTTCTGCAAGATATCCTCTTGATCGAGAGTATTACCTGCGCCTATATCGTAGACGACAGTACCAGCTTGCTCCTCGCTGAGAGACACGATAGCAGATCCAGCAGTCAGCACATCACCGACAAGGGTCAGTGTACCACCTACGCGGATATCGCCTGAATTTAAATCAAATGAGGTGCTTTCGATGGATACGTCAGCATCTGCAGCTATCTGCACACGGCCCGCTGTCACATCTGACGTCAGAGTTACGGTGCTATCACCGTTAAAATCGACAAATTCACCATCAGCGAATGCGGCTGTATCAAATACTGTACCTACTTGCCAATCAATAGAACCACCTGCAAACTCATGAAGAGTCGCTGTCAGCATGATCGAAATAGTGCCGTCTGCATTAAACACGAATGCATAACCGGCTATATCACGACCTGTGATATTATCAACTGTAAGCGACGCGAATGAATCGGAAGTAACACCTGTGAAAACTGTATACACACCAGCAACCTCTGTCAACTCCGAGAGATCGATCACTGCATCTGTACCGAAGGCTAAAGCTCCGACGTCAGCTGCATCTGCCGCATTCGAAAGATCTAATACCTTTGAACTCTGCCATGTACCATTAATAGTAAGTGTACCACCAGAGAGCACCTTCAAGCTGCCATCAGCACCTAAGCTCGTCGTACCGCCCAGCGTGAGGCTGCCGCCATTCTGCACATTGACAACACCCGTGATAGATGTGGCACCAGTCAGAGCCGCTGTCGATGAGAAATTTGTCGTCCCCATGAACTGCTGGGAGGTCGCACTGGTGACACTGTTGGTGAAGTTCGCTGTGGCGTTGACATTGACGATCAGGTTGTCTGCGAGGATCTCGGAGGAGATATTGTAGTTCGCTGACCAGGTGAACTCGAGTGTGGGGTCTAGGGCATTGCCTCCGCCGGCCGTGACAGCATTGCCATCAATGGTATTAGAGACTGTGATCTTGGAGTTATTCACGGTCACATCACCTGTCATGTCATATTTTACTCGGCGACCACCGATCTTAATCTCCCCTGTACCTGAGGCGGAAGCATTGCGATCAGCTTGCGTGGAGAGTCCCAGTGAGTAGTCTTCAAATTCAATGGTCAAACCAGACCCCAAACTGATAATATCGCCAGAGTAGTCCTTCATTGCGCCTGCGAAGTACATACTCATAGGACCGACATTCACGTCACTTGTATTGACATTATAGAAAATATCACCTGAATTTTGCCCTTCTGGAGCACCACCTGCTACAGGGGTGTAGGTCTCACCAGCGGGCAGTGTGTCCAGATAGTAAGAGAAGTCAAGAATAGCATTCGTAAAGGTCATGGAGCGACTGCTAGAGATACCCGTGACCCCTGTTCTCGTACCGTCAACACCGAGGTTATTCCCTGTTGTTGCGCCATCCCAGAGACCTACTTGACGGATATAGATCACGCCATTAATGGTAGGATTGCTATTATCGAGCCAGTGAGTATTGCCATCGATGATGACGGAATCCTCTGCAGTCGAGTTTTTGAAAGGATCAGAGTTACCACCTGAGTAGATGATCGTCTCGGCCTGAGCCTGCTGCTGTGAGATGACGTAGCTGATGGAACCGACAGTGAGGGTACCAGACATAATACTGGTAGCCATAGGCATAGGGATAACTGCGAGGCATGCGAGGAGCGCAGAGCGCAGCTGAACGGGGATGTGAATCTTCATATATTATTGTTTTCGGGTATGTTTATTGGGACAAATTTCTTGGGAAAATGAACGGTATATCTCTACCGTATAACATATTTACCCCCGTCAGTTCAAGCAAAAACGCTATCCCGAGCAATATATTATTAAGAAACCCGTATTAATCACACTAATCAAGCTCTAACAAGAGCGAAATCGCAGCAAATTCCATCTATCACCTAGACGTGGATAGCTAGCCCCATTGGGAGGTTCTCGTAATTCGCAGCGCGAAATCACTAAGGGATTTTTCAGCGTATTTTTTTCATTTCCGACGGAGCATAATGGCTTATTCGACGAGAAAAGGGTAAAAATACGCGAAAAAGACCGAGTGAGGCGCGCTGTTTACTTCATTTTCTACATCCACCTTTGTGGAAAACGAATTACGAGATTTTCCCCATAGTTCTCTGCCAGTCCCCGCGAGTGAAATCAGGGAAGCAGACGGGCATCCCCTGCGCGCTATTGGACTGCTCCGTCAGCTCGACGACACTAGACCAGTAAGCTCCCTCGTAGACATTCTGATCCAGAGAGAGTCCGCCACGCAGGCATTCAACGATGCGGTTAAGCATCAGAAAATCACGAGCGCGCTTTCCTGCGAGCTCCTCAGCACGCACACCCAGCCTCTTCCAGAGAGGGTGATCGTACTGCTCATAAATAGCCTTCATCCCCTCACCCTGTATCCAGTCACTATGACCATCTGCACCGAGGCATTCAGCGATGACACGAGGGGGGAATCCCGCGAGGATACCCTCCGTGCCTTGGATGAAATTATGCCGTGTATAGGGACGCAGACTGCACTCGTCCCACTGCAGTAGGATGGTGTTCCCTAGATGAGTCTTGATGATGGAGCTATTAATATCCCCACAGCTGAAGGGACGCTCATTCCACTCGTGGTGCTCATCAAAATGCTTCTTCGCGAAGCGCGTGAAGCTCACCGAGCGACTAGACATGGACACGAGATGTGAGAACTGATCCTCACCGCGTCCGAGATTCATGTACTGCGATAGTGGACCAAGACCATGCGTCGGGTAGAGATTCCCATTTCGTTCACGGTAATGACGCACGCGCCACTCTGCCTCACCGCGCTCCTCGTCGAGAAGGGCAAAGCGCAGGTCATGGATGTATGCCCCTTCCGCATGGACGAGCTCACCTATCACGCCCTGCCTCACCATATTAAGGAAGAGTAACTCGCGACGACCGTAGTTCGCATTTTCCAGCATCATGCAGTGACGCTGATTCTTCTCCGCGCTGTCAATCATGCGCCAGAGATCTGAGATACTCATTGCCATAGGGACTTCTACAAAGGCATGCACCCCTGCATCCATCACGTCACAGCACAGCGCCGCGTGAGCTTGCCAGCCCACCGTGACGAATACCGCATGGAGCGACTCCTGCGCAAGCATGCGTCGATAGCCCTGCTCTTCCGTATAAAGCGCGATAGAGTCCTCACTAGGCATATGTCCCCACTCATCAGCGATCGCGCCTCTGATACCCTCCCTCGCCTCAGCGGCGCGCTCCTCGACGAGATCACAGATCGCGACGATGTCCACGCCAGCTACGCGAGCGAGCAGCTGCTGGAGATGCTGACCTCTTCTCCCTGCACCGATGAAGGCGACGCGGAGTCTATCCACGGGCTCAGCGGCATAGTCCCCCATGTAGCGCGCTCCTTCTGGGCGGCTAGGTGGTGTGGGGCGATGCAGCAGATTCGCAGATGGCGAGGGAAAACTCATAAAAAAAGAAGGGTGGAGTCCTACTTACTCATAAGACACCACCCTCTTGTTAAATGTTTAATTTACGCATTCAGCTCAGCATGGAACTCTTGAATGGTGCAGACAGCTGCATTCTTGTTCATGCTGTTGAGCATAGCGGCTGCACAGGCACTCGCTCCAGAGAGATTCGTGCAGTAGGAGACGCGGTTGCTGACGGCAGCGGCACGGATAGCGACCTCATCTTCACGGGCATCATGTGAGCCTGGTGTGTTCACGACGAAGACGATTTCACCGTTCTTGATACGGTCGACGATGTTAGGACGCTGACCTTCGAGTACCTTGTAGGCGCGCTCGCAAGCGATACCGTTTTCGGTGAGGAAGTCCATTGTACCCTTTGTCGCGCAGATCGTGAAGCCAGCCTTCGTGATGTTCTCCGCGATGGGGAGGACAGCCGCCTTGTCACGGTCATTTACCGAGATGAATACTTCGCCCTTCGTAGGAAGGGTGTTGAACGCAGAAATCTGGCTCTTCAAGTAGGCGATATCAGGATCGCGGTCTATACCCATCACTTCACCTGTGGAGTGCATCTCAGGTCCGAGTACCACGTCGATACCAGCGAAGCGGTTCCATGGGAACACAGCTTCCTTCACCGTGTAGTACGGAGGTACTACTTCGCTCGTGAAGCCGAGTTCTGTGAGAGAGAGTCCACTCATGACCTTGGCAGCGAGCTTCGCAAGAGGCACACCGATGGTCTTCGAAACGAATGGCACGGTACGGGAGGCGCGTGGGTTCACTTCGATGACATAGAGCTGCTCATCCTTGATCGCGAACTGGCAGTTCATGAGACCACGGACTTCGAGCTTGGCCGCGAGCTGCTTAGCAGCACGCATCATTTCGGCGTGCATCGCTGGGCTGACGCGGTTCGGAGGGATCATACAAGCAGAGTCACCGGAGTGGATACCAGCGGGTTCGACATGCTGCATGATAGCACCGACGACACTGATCTCACCATCAGAGATGACATCGACGTCGATTTCCATCGCGTTTTCAAGGAAACGGTCGACGAGGACAGGACGCTCTGGGGAGGCATCGACAGCCTCACGCATGTAGGTGCGCAGCTCCTGCTCATCATAAACGATCATCATTGCACGACCACCGAGAACGAAGGAAGGGCGGACGAGGACAGGGAAGCCGATGCGTGTGGCTACTTCCACCGCTTCTTCTTCATTTGTCGCTGTACCTGCTTCTGCCTGCTTGAGCTCGAGTTCATCGAGAAGAGCGGAGAAGTACTTACGGTCTTCTGCAAGTTCGATGCTGCGTGGGCTTGTACCGATGATGGGCACTCCGCGCTCTTGGAGAGCAGCAGCGAGGTTCAGAGGAGTCTGACCGCCGAACTGGACGATCACGCCATGAGGCTGCTCCTGATCGCAGATGTTGAGCACATCTTCCAGAGTCAGCGGCTCGAAGTAGAGCTTATCAGAGGTGTCATAGTCAGTAGAGACTGTTTCTGGGTTCGAGTTCACCATGATGGTCTCGTAGCCGAGCTCCTTCAGAGCGAATGACGCGTGCACACAGCAGTAGTCGAACTCGATACCCTGACCGATGCGGTTAGGACCGCCACCGAGGATGATGATCTTCTTCTTATCATTCGGGCGTGCCTCATTCTCATCTCCGTAGGTGGAGTAGTAGTAGGGGGTGAATGCTTCGAACTCAGCCGCACAGGTGTCGACGAGGCGGTAGGTAGGCAAGATACCCTTTTCCTTACGCTCGGCGCGGACTGCATCTTCGGAGATGCCACGTGCCAGTGCGATCTGACGGTCAGCGAAGCCGAGACGCTTCGCCTGACGCAGATCGAGATCTTTCAGACCCATACCCGCGGTAGCAAGCTGCTCAAGCTGATCGAGGAACCAAGGATCGATAGCGGTGAGCTCGTGGACTTCTTCCATGGTGAAGCCGTTGATGAAAGCTGTTTGCAGCCAGAAGATACGCTCGGCATTTGGGACAGTGAGCTTCGCGCAGATCTCAGCGCGTGTAGGATTCACGGGCTCCTTCGTGTCGAAGCCGAAGCCCCAGCGACCTGTTTCCAGGGAGCGGAGAGCCTTCTGGAGAGATTCCTTGAAGGTGCGGCCGATGCTCATCACTTCACCGACACTCTTCATGGCGGTGGTGAGGCGTTCGTCAGCCTTCTTGAACTTCTCGAAAGTGAAACGAGGAATCTTCGTGACGACGTAGTCGATGGAAGGCTCGAAAGAAGCAGGCGTTTCGCGGGTGATGTCGTTCTGCAGCTCGTCAAGTGTGTAACCGACAGCGAGCTTGGCAGCGAGCTTCGCGATGGGGAAGCCAGTAGCCTTAGAAGCGAGAGCCGAGGAGCGGCTGACGCGTGGGTTCATCTCGATGACGATCATGCGACCTGTCTTCGGGTCAGTTGCGAACTGGATGTTCGAACCACCTGTCTCGACACCGATCTCACGGATGACGGCAAAGGACGCGTCACGCATGATCTGATACTCGCGATCGGAAAGTGTCTGGATAGGAGCCACAGTGATGGAGTCACCTGTGTGGACACCCATGGGGTCGAGGTTCTCGATGGAGCAGACGACGACGCAGTTATCCTTGCGGTCACGCATGACTTCCATTTCAAACTCCTTCCATCCGAGGAGGGATTCTTCGATGAGAACTTCTGTTACTGGGGAGAGGTCAAGACCGTTGGAAACGATTTCTTCGAACTCCTTCTTGTTGTAGGCGATACCGCCACCTGTACCACCGAGGGTGAAGGCGGGACGGATGATGAGTGGGTAGCGACCGATGACATTGTTCGCGATCTCCCATGCTTCAGCCATGGTGTGGGCTGTACCACTGGAAGGCACGTCGAGACCGATCTTGATCATCGCGTCCTTGAATCGCTGACGGTCTTCACCCTTATCTATCGCGTCGGCATTCGCACCGATCATGCGTACCTTATTGCGCACGAGCACACCTGTGCGATCGAGCTCCATGGCGCAGTTCAGCGCGGTCTGACCACCGAGGGTAGGCAAGAGCGCGTCTGGCTTTTCGCGAAGGATGATTTTTTCTACGTACTCGGGAGTGATAGGCTCGATGTAAGTGCGAGGCGCGGTTTCGGGGTCCGTCATGATGGTCGCCGGATTGCTATTGACCAATACAACCTCATACCCCTCCTCTCTAAGTGCCTTACATGCTTGAGTACCAGAATAGTCGAACTCACAACCCTGACCGATTACGATAGGTCCTGAGCCGATAACAAGAATTTTTTTGATGGTTGTATCTTTTGGCATGACGTTAGTGTAAACTGGCAGATATATGCCATATCTGGAGGGAAATTGCAAGACTAATCTCACCATCTTAAAAAAAACACAGATACAATATCTATATAAACTATTGTTTCACAATCAGTTATAGACAAAATAAGCCGCAGTTATTATTAGTGAAGGATTAGTTAATCTTTCCTATGAATATTTGATTGTAGAAAAACTTGCAATTTTGCGTTCTTAAGTTTAGGCTAGCTGCGCACAGCCGCTCATCACAACAAAAAGACGCACACCTCCCCACCATCGCATCATGAAAAGCATTATCACCCTCAGCATCATTGCCCTGACCGCATTAACCGCGACTGCTCACTCACAGTCAGATGAGAAAAACAGCCGTAAAGAAACCATGCGAGCGAAATTGATGAAGAAGTTCGACACGAACAAAGATGGTGTGCTCGACGCGAATGAAAAAGCCGAACTGAAGAAGTACCGCGATGCCCATCACGCAAAGCGCGGACAGGGAAGACCTCCTAAGGCTCCCGCCCAGAATTAAATAATGATAAAGCTCGCATAATACAAGGCGGGCTTTTTTATTGCCCAGATACACCAGCACCTCCATGCACAAAAAAAAGATGAAGCTCGTGAACACGAACTCCATCATCTTACGACCCCCAGAGGGGTGACCGCCGTACCGTCAGTGGTGAGGAAGCACGTTCCCTAAAGTTAAGTGGGTGCGGAGTCGCAGACGTCTGTTGAGTCCGTCAGGGACGGAACATAAGAGCTGCGAACGGGAATGCCCCATTATATAATACATCGGATCGAGCCTTTTGGTACCACGCGTCACGAGTACGGCAGTGAATGCATTATAGGGCTAATCCGCTGAAAAGGCAAGAAAAAAGCGGATCTTAATTGAGAAGAAAAGCCAAAATATATCAGGCTAAGCAGAGCATAAAGCAGCTTTTTACCCTCTACTCACATTGTTAGCTATTATTATCAATAATGAAGGAAATATAGCAACGCGTACCCACGCGTCTAACTATTATAAGATATATAAAAATGCGCCCCCGAGTCTGACTCGAGGGCGCATGCCATTTTTACTAAACTGTGCTCTTAGAAGGAGAAGCGATAGCCAGCGGATGCGCTGAAGCTATTCTGATTCTCACGAACTTCCGCACTAGCATCGATGAAGATGCTGCTGGTATTCTCCATGACTGGGATGTTCAGACCTGCACCTACTTCCAGCGCGAACATACCACGCTCAGCGCTCTGGATACTCTGCATCGCGCTACCGCGTACCATGCCGACATCTGCCTGCGAGCTCTCGTCGCCGAAGTCAGCCTTAGCCATCGCACGAAGCGAGAGGACGGAGTCGCGGTTGTACGCGCTTTCACCGATGACGGTTTCCACACGTGCACCCAGACCGAGGGTGACATAGCTCATGCTCTGATCACCTACCTCCAGTGCAGCGTCACTACCGGTTTCCGTGTAGCCGTCGATCTGGCTATTCTGGAAGGCGACGCTGAGAAGTGGCTGCCAAGCGGTGCTGCTATCTTCGTTCAGAGCATAAGTATATGCGACTTCGTAGAGCATACCGATGGAGCTACCTTCTGTATCTGCACCCGTCTCATAGGAGCCACCTGCATAGCCTACAGTACGAGTAGCACTGATATCGCTGAGACCACCCGAGATGACGAATGTATGCGACCAGCGGCCATCATGCACACGTGCAAAGGCGCTCAGGTAATTCGTATTCAGATCACCATTCATGCTGTCTACATCATTGCTGCTGTAAGTGCCATACAGGGAGCTCAGCGCTACACCAAAGGTGAAGTTCTCGCTTGAGTTGAACTCGACACCGACGGTGCCACCCCAGTTACTCAGATCATAGCCTGCATTCGTACCTTCGCCTGTGAGCTCGCTGCTGCTGGTCTCTGCGTTTACCCATCCATTGACACTCCACTCACCTTGAGCCTGAGCCATTGGGTCTGCGCCCATGCTCATCGTGCGGTTGCGGATGCTACCGAGCTGACGGCTCATGTCGTCCACAGTTGCCATGGCGAGACCTACTGAGCTAGCTCCAGCGATGGAGGCAGCGAGCGTGTCTGCGGCGGCGGCGTTTGTGCCGAGCAAGGAGTCGAGAGCTGTCATGACCTTCGAGAGATCTGGATACTCAGCTGTGCTGCCCTGTGGGTTATGGCTCACCATCATATCTGTGACGAGTTCATAGCCTGCAAGACCATTTGCAGTCAGAGCATTTTCCGTGTAGAAGCTGGTATTGAGATCGGCGATGATCTCACCATTCTCATAGCGCACATTTGTGAAGAGCTTTTCGAAGCCTCCTGCCAGTGTGATCTCGCCTTCGACGACGAGACCTGCTGAGAGTCCTGCTAGCGTGATGTTAGCTGAGCCCAGACCTGTAGGTATATCCAGCAGTCCGCTAGGATTATCCAGCGTGATGATGAGCTCGCTGTCTGTGCCAATGGTGAGCGAGTCGCCCGCATTCGCAAAGCCTATTGTCTGCTGTACCTCTCCTGCTTCGAAGAGATCCTTGCTCAGAACGAGCGTCAGTGAACCTCCTTCTACACTGGAGCTACCTGCGAGTGTCAGCGACTGGTCAGCTGCTGTCGCACCTGTGAGGTCGATGGTGAGGTGAGCGCCTGTCGTGGCGATTCCGTCCATCTTCGCTCCTGCTGCATCTGTGATGAGCAGATTTCCTCCTGTGCCGGTGACTGTGAGACCTTCTCCTGCCTTCAGGCTCTGGCTTGCGCCAGACATCGCATTGATGGTCGCACCTTCATAGCTGCCGGTGTAGACGCCACCTGTGCCGCTCACGCTTATCATACCCTTGAGCATGGCTTCTGCGGCTTCATCTGCGTCGTTGACATTGCTCAGGGACTTCACGGTGAGGCTTGCGTCTGGGCTCGTCGCATCGATTGTCGCTCCATCGAGGTTGATATGCGAGGCTTGCAGGCCTGCTCCTGCTTCTGTGCTCACGACGTTCAGGGTCACGTCCTGTGCGTTGATGTCGTTCTGGGCGAAGCTAGTAGTGCTATTGCTCAGTGTGACGCTGTCCAGATCGGCTCCATCACCGATGATGCTCAGTGTTGAGCCTGCTGCACCTGTGAGGTTGGACACGAGGAGGCTTCCGCCTGCGACGCCTGTGAGGTCTATCGTGCTATCTTGCGAGACTACGACCTTGTCCACCGTGTCGAGGACGCTATAGTTCACGATCTTACCGTCCACATCCATGATGGGCTGCAGGATACTCAGATCACTGCCTTCCGCGTCGGTGACAGCGTGGTTGTTCGCGGTATTCCATGTACGGTCGGTGGACTCGACGACGGTCAGCGTAAGGCTGTTTCCTGTCTGCGTGAGCAGCACGTCTTCGCCTGCGATGACGCGATCAATGATGGCATCCTTCATCTCGTCGGAGTAGGTGAAGAGTGACCAGTCTGCTCCAGCCTGCGTGTAGACCATGTAGCTGGTAGCGGCATCACCGACGATGCTCATGCCTGCGATGGTGTCTGCGCTGATGTTAAGCATCACGCCTTCAGTGCCAGCACTGTTGAGGATACTATCTGCGCTGAGGCGAGCGTCTGTGGTGTTCAGCGCGCCGTTGATGTTCACGCTGTTCACATTCAGAGCATCGAAGCTTGCGCTTGCGCCTGTGGAGAGGGTGAGCACATCGCTGTAGACTGTGCCTGAGGTGATGCCTGTGGAGTTCTCCTTCACGGTGAGTCCGAGTCCATCATCTGTACCATTTCCTACGTAGAGCGAGCCTGCACCTATCATGGTGGAGAGGCTGAGGTCGCTCGCGACATTAAGCGTAGATCCAGCTCCGAGATCGAGGGTTTCGTTCTCAAGGGTCGTGATCGTGGCTGTGGCGTCATCGCTGAGGCGTAGTATACCTTCTGCTCCTTCTAAGCTTCCGATAACTGCGTCTGTTACAATATTAAGCTCACCTGTATTGACGATAGTCTGATCTGTAGCGCTCAGGTTTTCTACGGTGATCTCACCTGCATTACTCAGTGCGCCATCTGTCAAGATGTTCAGCGCACCTGCTGTGAGTGTAGAGGCCGCATCGAGTTCCAGCGCTCCCTGTGCGCCGATGGTGATGACGCGATCTGTAGAGATAGCTCCTTCGACGAGGTTCATATCGACGTCTTTCAGTGCGAGTGTACCGACGGTGATGTCTACCTTCTGAGTCTCGAGAGTACCATTCGTGAGCGTGTAGGTGCCTGCTGTGCTCATTTCGACGCGCAGGTCTGAAGCACTCTGTATTGCTGCTCCCAGATTGATGGTAGCACCTGTATCTCCTGCGAGGATGGCCTCACGGTCATCAGGTGCAGGGGCATTCGATGGTGCTGAGTTACTATCCCAATTAACCCCATCTCCCCAGCTGCCTGTGGTTCCACCTTCCCATGTATTACCTGTTACTACAAGTGAGAGGATGATATCATTACCCACTTCTGAGATGGTGTACTGGGAGGAGCCTATCTGATAGGTCGTTTCTGTGCCTGAGTTAAGGAAGAGCCCTCCAATCGCATTGGCTGCGAGCGAGGTGGCGAGCGTGTACTGCTGCCCATTGGTCAGTCCCAGTGAGCTGAGTACTGCATCAGTCATCGAGAGCTGGAGGCTCTGCGCATTGATGCTATTAGCTGCGATCACAGGCGTTCCGGCTACAGGGTTGTGCCCGACTGTGATGATGCTCATAGCCTGTGAAGAGATGTCTAGTGTGTCTGTCACCTCCAGCTTCCCACCGAGATTCAGGTGATGCGCTGTGAGTGTGCCTGCACTATAGGCAGCTGCTGTGCTGAATGTACCCTTGACATTAAGACTTCCAATCGAGCCTGCTTCTGTGGAGCTCAGGCTGAGGTTACCCGCTGTGCTAAGGCTACCTGCACCACTCGCCATTACCAGTGCGGTATCGGCTGTCGTCGTGATGCTCGTGCTATCAGCTGCGTCATCACCTACGACGAGGCTACCGCCGCTGAGGCTTGCGATGCTGCTCGTACCTCCGAGATTCAGAATACCGCCTGCTGCTTGTGTAACATCAGCTGTCGCTGTAAGCTGGGTGAAGACATTCTCCATACCTGCGAGGCTGACCGCTGCTGCGCTCACTGTACCACCGCTGGCGGTGGCTGCTGTAAGGCTGAGGACTCCTGTGGTGGTGAGTGTGCCTGTATTCGTGAAGCTTGTGAGTGCTTGACCGAGTGTGCCAATTGTGACTGTCCCGCCTGTGATGCTCAGCTGTGTACCTGAGAAGTTAGTAATGTCACCGTCGCTAATTGCGATGCTATCAGCTGTGACTGTAGCCGCATTCAGGGTCGTGAAGACATTCTGACCATCAGCGAGTGTGAGACCACCTGTGACTGCGACTGCGCCACCTGAGCTCACCACTTCAGTGATGCTGAGATTACCTGTGACATCCACCGTGCCTTCGCTATTCAGCGACTTCATGGTGTAATTTGAGTCCACATTAAGCGCGAGACTATTGCCTGCTGCTATGCTTACATTGCTGTTACTCAGATTCATGACGACGCCTGCTGTAAGGCTAGCATCTGTACCTGTCACACTGAGATCACCTGTCACCTCGATAGAGCCTGTCGCTGTAGTGCTGAAGCTGTAAGCTGCACTATCTACAGTCATGTCTCCTATGAGGATATCACTATTGACTGTGATATCTTTCTGCATTCCATCTGCGGTGAAGAAGACATTGTCTCTCTCTATGAAGGCGGCATTGTCACCACCTGCGTCATTACTGTGCCATTCAAGCTCGGTGGTATCCCAGATGCTGTCTGTACCATCACCGATCCAGTAGAGATTCTGTGCGGTGTTGTTCGTCAACACAAGGCTATCGCCATCTTGGATGATATAGTAGCCTGTCAGATCGCTAACACCATTAAGCGAGCTAAGTAAATCGCCTGCTTCGATGGCTATATCACCATTCCCCAGCGCTACGAAGCCTGAGATATTCCCTAAATCAGCAAAATCGCTAATCCCGCTGACGAGAACCTGCTCGAATATTTCATCAGTCACCAGCCCTGTGAGTGTGAGAGCGATCTTCGCACTCTCACTCGTACGACCGAAGCTAGCAGATGTACCAAGTGCGATGCCCGCATTACCATAATCCATGGTCAAGCCAGCATTCGCATCAGCGACACTCAGCGCTGCGGTGATTGTGAGCTGGGTGCCTGTCACATCCACGCGCCCAGCATTGATAGTCACCTGGCTCAGCGAGGAGTTCGCACCCAGTTGGAGTGTACCATCGTCCGCTGCCACCATGCCACCTGTCTGAGCAGCAGTCAATACGAGCGTACCTGCCCCCGTCTTCGTCACGAGAGTCGCATCGAGATCGGTAATCTGCGTATCATTCAGCGTAACCGTCACGTCAGCATTATTGACATACAATACATTAAAATCAACGAAATCAACCTTATCGAGCTCAGCTGCAGAATAGCTAGTATCTGATGAAAATTCGAGAGAGCGGGTACCTATGACAGTAGAGCCAGTACCAGCACCTGTATAGCCACCACTGATGATAGAGCCATCTCTGAATGTCATGTCTGCACCGATAAGCACCGCTGTAGACTCAGTCACCATTGTAGCAGCTCCCTGCTGAGAGCCAGCTGCATAGACAGAGCCTACTTCACCTGTAATCAAGTCAACGAAGATATTTCCCTGCTTCATCACATTAGCATTAGCACTCAGATAGCTACCACCTACCAAATCAGTATTCAGGGTAGACCCGTTTACGATGATTTCTATATCACCTATAGTGACACGGTCATTATTAAGGAGGGGCTGTGCGCTCTTATCGAAGTAGTAGCCACCATAAACGCTGGAGTTAATCGTCGCGTTTTCCAGAGTAATCTCGACACCGCCCTGAGCATGAGCTCCGGGTGCCGCAGCACCGACTACTGCAGTAGCGCCGACGATTCTATCAGCAGCATCCGAGCCGATTGTCGCGTCAGTGATCGTGATATAGGATGTGCCACTCACACTTCCATTATAGCCGTTACTTTGATTATAATGAGCGCCATAGATATTCGCATCGATAACAGTGTGCTCACCCTTTATGTGGATGCGAGTATCACCCGCCAGGGAAAGGTAGTTATTCGCAACATAGCCGTAGTGACCACCGATGATGTCGCGTGTGAAGGTAACCCCTTCCTTACCAGTGATAGAAACACTCGTATCACCTATCATAGAAGCACCGCCTTCGCCGCCTCCGCCAGATGCAGTGGAGCCACCGATGATGTATCGATTAAAGCTCGTCTCTGTCGAGGTCGATTTAGAGAGGTCGATGTTAATAGCTGAATCACCTGTGTGAACGGTCGCGCTATTCACGTTAAACAGCCACGCATTACCACCGATGATGGCATCGCGCAGAGCAGTATCACTGTGAATGGCCGTACCACTCGTATCTGCTAGCACGGTGTCAATAAAGATATGCGTATCACCTGTGAAGATGGGATCTGTACTATGAGTCACTGCGATACCACCGATGATAGCACCCGTGATAGTAGCGCCGTCTTTCACCGTGATATAACTATCACCTGTGAAAGCTGCACCCTGACCGTCCTTGTAGTTACCACCGATGATGGTATTAACTGTGCCGCCGTCAACGAGGATATGCGAGTCACCTGTGAAGCCGCTCACTGCACCTCCGCCCCAGTTGTTGGCGAGATTACCACCGACAATGATTTGGAATGTACCACCAGAGACTTGGATCCATGTGTTTGTAGCGACAGCTGTGGCAGCAGCATCTGTGTCCGTACCACCTACTATGATGGTAGTTTCACCGCCGCCGTCAGTGAGATGTACCGAGGTATCACCACCTACTGTGTACTCATCAGGTGTATTAAAGAGACCTACTATGCCAGTCAGATCATTCTTCTCTGTCAATAAGGCAGGAGCAGATGCGATAACATCTAATCCCCAGCGATAATCCCAGTCTAGCTTTAGTTCTGCACCAGGTGCGAGTGTCAGCTGCCAGCTGCCGGATGAGACATCGAGTGCGTAGTCACTTTTCTCGTAGCCTACGATATTAATCTGATCCTCAGTAACAGTGCCTACAATGCCAAGATCATACGCCGTGCCACCTTCAAGAAGCTCAATGATATCAAGGACATACACATCCAGCACCGTAGCAGCCTGCACATCCCAAGTTGTAATATTCAGGAGGTTTGCGCTATTGGTATAAATCAAGCTGGCCTTAGTCGCGCCAAAAGAAAGTGTCCCTATGCTAACGTCAGCTTCGCTGTTCATCTGGATAGAGCCACCTTCATTGATATTAAGCTGTGAAAGCGTCGATGTACCATTATTTTCGACGGAGAAGGCACTCGTGGTCAGAGCCGCCTTCGCAGTGAAGGTACCCATTCCAATAACTGCCAGATTAATACTATCAGCTGTGAGACCTACTCCTTCTTCAAAGGTGATGTTAGCATCACCATAGACGTTGAAATCATCAGAAATAATATCTTCACTCAGATTCTGAATGACGAGATCAGCACCGTTTAACTGCTCGATCGTACCAATGCGTATCGTGCGGTTATCTACTGCCGCAGTTGTAGTGCGACCAAAGTCAAGTGTACCGTCAAAGGAGCTTATCGTTACGAACTCAAGTGATATAGCCTCAGCCCCTCCTGCCGCAAGGCTCAGGATGACATCACTTGCAGTGCTTGTCGTCGTGTCGAACTTCCACTGATTATTATAAGTATGCTGTATCGTGCTATTCTTCGATACTTCTAAGGTCTCGACAGTCGCCACATTTAGATCCATGTCATAGACACTCAGTGTGCCTCCGTCAAGCTGAAGGGTCTTGAAGGTCGTCGCCGAGTGCTGGTAGCTCATGGTAGAACCTTCGCGTAAGATGATGCGATCAAAGCTATTGGTATAGGTATCAGCCTCAGCTCCTCCGTAGCCCAGTGTGATACCATCCCCCACATCAAGGACACCCGTATGGGTCATCGCGGATCGCACATTCACACTAGCCGCGTCATCGCTCGCGATCAGGCTGAGATTTCCCGAACCTGCGAGACCACCGCTCAAAACAATCAGTTCACTCGTATTCAATACGGTATCATTAACAGCACTTATCTGTCCATAGAAGGTGGTGCTGCTCGTCATCAGAGTGGCAGCAGAAGCTCCACCAGTGAGAGAGACTGTAAAGTCATCCGCTTCGTCTTCGAATGTGTAGTTAAGGAATTGAAGCGTTGCGCCTGCGCCCACGGCGAAGTCATATCCGAGTCCCTCTGTATTCGTGAAAGCGGCTGCGCTCTCATACTTTAATGTACCAGAGTTCACCTGTACCAAGCCTTTGAAATCTTCCAGCTGAGTCGCGTAGTTTATCACATTTCCATCGCCAATATTAAGTTCTAGCGTACCCGTGCTGATCACCGATGAAGTAGCGCTGAGTCTATCGCCCTCCAGTACCAGAGTGCCGAGTACAGAGACAGTTGCGTCTAGCTTATAATCACCAGCTGCATCAGACTCCAGTGTCACTGTTTCGCCGGCATTGATCGTCACGAGTGCAGCCTCAACATTAGCAGCCAAGGTGATGGTGGGTGAGCCTGCGACGATGAGTGCATCTCCATCCACGAATTCACGGTCTGGCTCGAACAGTGTGCCTGTCACATTCCACACGATGTCTGCATCAGATGCATAAGTATGCGTATCTGCATCCAAGGTGATGACGAGCTCGCCATTTGTATTGAATTCTAATAAATACCCCGCAGTGATGAAGCCTGAAAGATTAGCCTCTGTCAGAGCTGCGAATCCAGTATCACCGGTGAGATTAGCCAGCTGATGGGTACCAGCCCCCGTGATGCCCATGGCCTCAAGGTCGAAGGTCACTCCTGTCCAGTTAATAGTACCTGCATTTTCGAAGGTGAGAACCCCCGTCAGTGTACCCGTGATATTCAGCGTAGATCCAGCGGCGACGCCTACCGTACCTGCACCGCTGAGCGTACCTGTGATCTTATTAACCGTGTTTGAGAGATTGAGCGTACCGCCAGCGGCGACGTTCACCGCACCAGAGAGAGTCAGATCACTCGCACCTGCGAGGCTGCTCACACCTGTAGCACCCACGTTGATAGCGTTTGCCATCGTGGTCGTCTGAGCCAGTAGGGTGATATGACCGCTATCCAGCGTCAGGCTTCCTGAGGGGATGACATGGGCGTTTTGCGTACCTGCCGCGGTCGTTGTCTCATTGGCAAAGTTCAGCGTCGCACCACCAGTCACAGCGAGATTATAGGCATGCTGCGTGCCAGGATCGTTCGCCGTATCCGAGTAGTGGTAGTCGAAAGTACCACCCCCTGTTATAGTAGTCGTGTAGCCAGTGTCACCTGTTAAGTCCGCTCTGAATGTGAGCGTCTTACCAACGGCAATATCAAAAGTAATATTATTCGGACCTGCGGAGAAGTTGCGAGTATACTGATCGACATTCGTGAGTGCAGCAGTCGCGAGATCGATGGTGAAGTCCCCATTGATATCAAGTAGAGCGTCGGCCTTCAAGCCATTGATAAAGCGATGACCGTCGTTAGTCGCCATTAAAGTAGCACCGTCTACATCAACACGCATTCCACCCAGTACACCAGAGTTAAGATTACCTGTATACGTAAGTGTGTCACCTTCACTGCCTTCTGCAAAAATAAGTATATTATCAGTAGCCGTCCAGCCTGTAAGGCTCTGAAGTATGAGTTCTGGTTCACCCTCCACATGACCGGTGAAGGTAACATCAGCCGCCTGCGCTCGGTTTTCAAGGAGCACATAGCTAAGAGTCCCTAAAGCGAGAGAACTAGTAGCAACAGTAGTTGATAATGAAGCGACAACAGCATAGCATGAGAGAAGAGCTGCACGAAGACCTGTGGGTATATGAAGTTTCATAAATAATAAAATGAGAGATTATCTATACGCTAACATATTTCGTGACACACTTCAAGATAAAAATTGTTTGAC
>CAYJLR010000032.1:0-18835 GCA_964370895.1 uncultured Akkermansia sp.
GGAGATCTTCGGCAGCGACACGTACGATTTCTACACCGCAGTCATTGCTCGCACCCGCGTGGGTGAAGCTTTCGTAAATGGACTTGTAAGCATCCTGTAGAGAGATGTACTTGCCCACGACGGCGATCTTAACATTGTGCTTAGGATTAATCACGCGGTCGACAAACTTCTGCCATGGCTCCATCTTAGGCTTCGGTACGGTGACACCGAGTACCTTGGCGACGATGCGATCGATACAGTCACGTCCGAGGTCGAGGGGGCATTCGTAGATGCTGTGATTCACGTCACGGAAGGAGACGACGTGTTCAGGGGCGACATTACAGAACATACCGATCTTGTACTTGTCTTCGTCGGTGAGGGTGTTGCGCTCGGTACGGCAGACGATGATGTCAGGCTGGATGCCGATTTCGCGGAGCTTAGCGACACTTTGCTGTGTGGGCTTCGTCTTCGTTTCGCCAGCTGCGGCGATATAAGGAAGGAGCGTCACGTGGATGAAGCAGCAGTTATGACGACCTACTTCAAAGGCGAACTGACGCAGAGCCTCAAGGAAGAGATAGCCTTCGATGTCACCTACTGTGCCACCGATTTCTGTGATGATGAGATCACACTGCTTGTTCTTTTCTGTGAGGTCGTAGAGTCGCTGCTTGATCTCGTCGGTGACGTGAGGGATGTACTGCACGGTCTTGCCGAGGTAGACGCCCTTGCGCTCTTTGGAAAGTACTTGTTCGAATACCTTACCGCTGGTGAGGTTGTTCAGTCGGGAGAGTTCGCAGTGAATGAAACGCTCGTAGTGACCAAGGTCAAGGTCGGTTTCTGCACCATCATTAAGCACATAAACTTCACCGTGCTGGTAGGGGCTCATTGTCCCTGGGTCGATATTGAGATACGGGTCGAACTTCTGCATCGTTACATCGAGTCCGCAATTCTCAAGGAGTGTGCCAATAGAGGCTGCGGCTAGACCTTTTCCGAGGGAGGAAACAACACCGCCAGTGACAAAAATATATTTCATAATGTGATTTGTGATTTGAACGCGACAAGCTTAGCAAAGTTAGCTGCACTCGTCCAGCTTTAGAGGAATGAGATAATAAAGAATTGTTAGTCGATTCTCGTAATCTATTTAAAGGCAGATTGAAAAAGGGGCTTGATTTTTATTCGTCTGGTATCTATACTTTGTAAAATGACTTTACAAAGCCTGATTAAGTATCTGAGTGGTTCCCCACATTCCGTATCCCAGCTAGCGCAGAAGTTAGGCCTGAGCCGCATGCGTGTGCACCAGATTCTTCAAGGACTAGAGCTAGAGGGGAGAGTGCGTAGCGTAGGCTACCAAAACTCACAAGGCGGGCGACCAGCGCGCCTCTATGAGTACATCCCAGAGTCAGGAAATGTCGTATATGTCGACGTGACGCGCGAGGCTGGATATGTGCAGCTACGCCTAGAGCTACTGGATCACCACGCATATGAGCTAGAGCAGGGAGGAGGGATGTTCGCGCGTCTGGATGCGAATAGCCTGAACCAGTGGCTTGACTCATGGCGAAGCAGGCATTTCCAGCGCATCGTTCTTCATGGCGACCTTAGCCTACTAGCAGTAGGGACGCGCGATCTCTTAGCTGTGCGCTATCGTTGTGCTGTCGAAGTCGTGACGGATGTGGAGGCTCTGCTCGGTGCGCAGGAGGGCTCACTATGTCTCTGCTGGCAGCAGGGTATGAGTCCGCAGGTAGCCATGCGCCTGCGCTCGGGTGTGTACTTCCCTCAGGGGTTGCACTGCCTTCCCTTACCCGAGAATTGGCAGACCCTAGATTATGAGAATAAAGCTCATGTAGAAGAGATGGTCGCGCGTCTCGTGCAGCTGCTCTGCTGTGTGCTGCAAGCTCGTGAGGTGATTCTGTATGCTGAGTGCTGGTCTGAGCGTCTCTGTAATCGCGTGCGCTATAACATCTCAACCAAGCTTCAAGGTATGGAGATACCGCGTCTCGTATTCAGAGAATGGGTGGCTGCGGAGGTCGCACTGGCCTGCCGTAAGTGGGCGAGTCAGCTGTTCTAACTCCTATTGACTATCAAAAAGGAAAACCCCCAAGACCAGGGTCTTGGGGGTTTTCTGAAAAAAGCGTGAGCTTCTCTCTCTTAGCGAGAGTAAAGTTCAACGATGAGCTGCAAGTTAACGATAGGAGCGATTTCTTCTACGGTTGGGATGCGGCTTACCTTGCCTGTGAGCTTAGCGGAATCAGCTTCGAGCCATGTTGGTGTGATGGCAGCAGCGTTGATTTCGAGGAAGCGGTTAGCGAGAGCTTGGGAGCGTGTCTTACCAGCAACGGTGATAACATCACCAGGCTTGCAGTTGTAAGAAGCGATGTTTACCTTCTTGCCGTTCACTGTAACGTGACCGTGGGATACGAACTGACGAGCAGCTGCACGGGTGTTAGCGAAGTTGAGACGGTAGATGATGTTGTCGAGACGAAGTTCGAGAAGCTGGACGAGGATGTCACCTGTGACACCGCGACGGCGGCTTGCTTCTTCGTAGTACTTGCGGAATTGACCTTCGAGTACGCCGTACATGAAGCGGAGCTTCTGCTTTTCAGCAAGCATGATACCGTAGTCGGACTTCTTCTTGCGACCTGCACGGACACCGTGCTGACCGGGGGGGAATGGACGACGAGCGAATGCCTTGCTTGCGCCGAAGAGTTCTACTCCGAAGCGGCGGCTAATCTTAGCGGTAGGACCTGTATAACGAGCCATAATGTTTTGATTTTTCTAAAAATTAAATTCGAGTTGAAGGCATTATGCGTGACGTGCCTTAGGAGGACGGCAGCCGTTGTGTGGGATAGGAGTCACGTCCACGATAGCGGAGATTTCCAGACCTACAGTTTGTACGGCACGTACAGCGGATTCACGACCAGAACCTGGTCCCTTAACGCGTACTTCTACTTCCTTCAGACCGTGGCCCATTGCCTGACGGCAAGCGTCTTGGCATACAACCTGACCAGCGTAAGCGGTGCTCTTGCGGCTGCCCTTGAAGTTGAGCTTACCAGCGGAGGACCATGCGATCACGTTACCCTTGAGGTCGGTGATGCTGACGACTGTGTTGTTGAAGGTAGAGGAGATGTGAACGATACCTGTGGATACGTTCTTGCTGCCCTTTGCCTTGAGGATCTTGATCTTGTCTTCGTCTTCTGCGAGACCGAGTTCAGCGAAGATGTCGCGACGAGCTTCTGGCTTCTTAGTTTCAGCGGGAGCAGCTGTTTCAGCAGCGGCTGGTGCTGTAGCTTCAGGAGCGATAGGAGCAGGAGTCTCCGTGATTTCTTCTTGGATGATTTCTTCTGACATGTTGTAACTATTCAGTTATGTGTTCTTAGCTATGCTCTGATTACTTCTTAGCACCTACAGTCTTCTTCTTGCCCTTACGGGTACGAGCGTTCGTGCGTGTACGCTGACCACGAACTGGAAGACCACGACGGTGGCGATAGCCGCGAACGCAGCCGATGCTTGTTAGACGCTTAAGTGCGAGTTGCTTTTCACGGCGAAGGTCACCCTCGATGAGGATGCTGTTGCTCGTGATTGCTTGTACGATCTTGGTGAGTTGAGCGTCCGAGAGAGTCCCTGTGCGGAGGTCAGGAGAAACGCCGGCCTGCTCAAGCACCTTCTTCGCTGTCGAAGGACCGATGCCATACAGATAGCAAAGGGAGGCTTCGATGCGCTTCTCATTGGGTATCTCTGTACCGAAAAGACGTGCCATATTGCTTGTGCTTGATGTTTTAGTGATGTTGTGATCCCCACAGGATGTGGTGATCAGGTCACGTAGGATAACCTTTTTTTAACAAGATGCAAGACAAATATGATAAAAAATTACAACTTTGGGTAATTTTGGGTTTTTTACTCACTTTCTACCACTGTAGGGAGTATGGGAAGGAGAGGTAGCTTCACCGAGGGGTCGTAAGCAGGAAGGGTGGAGCTAGATCTCTGCTGTATGATGTCTTCGAGGGTAGGAATGGGGGTGAGCTCCAGATGGACTTCATCTGTTTCTATATAGCGTGTGTCCTTGTCGTAGCGCGTCCATAGCCATGCGCGCCAGTGGCTTATCTCTGTAGGGACGACCGTGCTAGCTATTTCGTAGTCTTTCAGGATAGCGGTGACTGTGAGGTTCTGCTGTTGCTCGACCTCTGCGGTGACAGGGCTGGTCTGAGGGAGCTCTTCACCATTGACGATAATAGTAGCACCCTCAGGAGAGGTGCTAAATAGTATGCTTTTCGTCGCGGAGGTGCAGGATGAAAAGCAAATAATGAGTGAGGACGTGAGCAAGAGCTGTCGCATGTCAGTATCATAAGCGAGCGGCTCGCCTACTGCAAGTCTAATTCATTTTCGCTTTTTGACAAAAAATCTGCTAGTTTTTACTGCATCAGTCTGATAAAGTGCTCACGTGAGCGCAAGCAGCATGAATCAAGGAATGCAGCAAAAGATGGTGGCTGGAGCTGCCATGCAGCAGACCATGCGCATCTTACAGGCAAATGTGAACGAGCTACATCAGCTCGTCTCTCATGCTCTCCAGACGAATCCCACTCTAGAAGAGCGCAGTAATGCTCTAGAAGATGAGCGTAGTGATCAGCTCGAAAAGTTAAGTGGCTACTATAATGCACTAGAGCAAGTGAGTGAGAAGCCCAGCCTCGTGCATCACCTCAGTGAGCAGATAACACAAGAAGATCTCTCTCCAGAGCTGACTGACGCCTGTCTCTTCCTGATAGGTAGCTTGGATTCTCGCGGATACTTGGATGCGCAGGATGTTCCAGATGAGAGCATTTACACAAAAGCGCTCAAGATCATTCAGCAGCTGGAGCCTGCTGGCGTCGGAGCTCGTGACCTGCGAGAGTGTCTCCAAATACAATTGAAGCAAGCGGGCGAGGGGGATAGCCTCACTGCCGATCTGCTCCGCGATCATTGGGATAGCCTCGTGCAGCATCAGTACGCACGTGTCGCGACCCAGCTCGGGATAGAAGAATTAAGCGTGCGTGAGGCAGCTGAGCGCCTGAAACGCCTCCAGTCGAACCCTGCGAACGATTACTCAGAGGTAGACTCTAGTATCATCCTCCCTGATGTGCTCGTCGAAGAGGCCGAGGATGGAGAATTACTCGTCAGCCTGACGGGTGAATATATCCCTCAACTAGCCATCAGTGCGGATTACCGCAGTATGATGGCGGAAAAATCTGAGAATAAGGAATTACGAGAATACCTCAGCCGCTGCTTCCGAGAAGCGCGCGATCTGATCTCAGCTATAGAGCAGCGCCAGCATAGTGTTTTGCAAGCGGCTCGAGCCATAGTCGTGAGGCAAGAAGAGTTCTTCCGGGTAGGTGTATCTGCTCTACGACCGCTGAAGATGGAGCAGATAGCGGAGGATACAGGTGTGCATCTCTCTACTATTTCGCGTGCCGTGCGAGGAAAGTATATCAAGTGTCGCTTCGGGGTATTCGAGCTGCGTAGCTTTTTTCAGCACGAAATTAAGAGTGAGACTGGCGGTGAGACGACTGCTCATGCCGTGCAGCAGCGCATCATGACTCTTATTTCTGAAGAGGATAAACGATCACCGCTATCGGATAGTGATCTCGTGTCACAGCTTGCTGAAGAAGGTGTCTATGTCGCTCGACGCACGGTCGCAAAATATAGAGATCAGTTAGGTATCCCTCCAGCTCAACAGCGAAAATAGCGAGAGATTGTAGAATTTATTATTTTAAATCGTTCTTGTTAATGAGAGGGCTTGCAATGGTTGCAATACCCCTCCTAATCATAACCCAAATTAAATTATGAATAAACTACTAAGCGTTCTCCTCTGTTTAGGTTTTGCACTAGTTAGCGCAAACGTTGCAGAGGCTCGTGGTGATCATCGTCATCGTCAAGTCGTCAAGGTGTCTCACCATGCGAAGCATCAAGTGAAGCATCACCAGAAACACGTGAAACATCAAATCAAGCACAAGAAGCATTATCATGTCGTTCCTCAGCGCCCTGTGTATCGTCCTGTTTGCCGCCCTGTGTATCGTCCCGTCTACCGCCCTGTGTGCAGACCAGTCTACCAGCGTCCTGTCTATCGTCGCCCTGGTGTGAGCTTCCACATCTCCTTATAAGCTATGATGGATACAGAAGACGGTGACACTGCCGACATTGGCATTACCTAAGGCCCTTCTAGATCGGGTAGATCTAGAAGGGCCTTATTGCGTTGCAGTATTCAGCCTTGCTACTGTCTTGCATGGTGCTTGACAATATGACAAAGGCTGCTAAACTTCCGAAACGGTGACGTGTTGTCCCCACATCACCGCTATAAAATCATGAGTACAGTCCTCGAACGACAGGAGTTTTTGCGTAGCGAATTAGCTAAGCGTGTGTTGATTATTGATGGAGCTCTCGGCACGATGGTGCAGAAGTATAAGCTCCAAGAACAGGATTATCGCGGAGAGCGCTTCGCTGATATACAGGCATACCCGCGTGATGTAAAGAATAATAATGAATGCCTTATATTCTCCAAGCCAGAAATCCTTAAAGATATCTACGCCCAGTACTTTGCCGCTGGCTCCGACATGGCAACGACGAACACCTTCTCAGCGACCTCACTCGGTCAGCATGAGTTCTTCCATCAGGGCTCAGCTGGTAAGCATGGTCAGAGCTACTATGAAGAGGTGCTCGCGAACGAAGAGCTCGCGGCACTCGTCCACGAGATGAATATCACGGCCTGCCGTCTTGCGCGTGAGGCTGCAGAGGAAGCCGAGCAGCTGACAGGGCAGATTAAGCTCGTCGCAGGTTCGGTTGGTCCTATGGCTGTGACAGCCTCACTTTCGCCAGATGTGAATGATCCTGGCTACCGCGCGGTAAACTTCGACCAGCTACGCCGCGCCTATCGTGCGCAGGTTCTCAGTCTCGTCGAAGGCGGGATGGATATCCTGCTGCTGGAAACAATTTTTGATACGCTGAATGCGAAAGCCTGTCTCTATGCGATAGAGGAGCTGCGAGATGAGGGGGTGGAGCTTCCTCCTCTCATGATTAGCTTCACTATCACTGACCGTGCAGGACGCACGCTCTCAGGGCAGACCGTGGAAGCCTTCTGGAACTCTGTGCGCCACGCGCGCCCCTTTAGTATAGGTATTAACTGCGCACTTGGCGCGGATCTGATGCTTCCCTTCGCAAGGGAGCTCGCTGGACTCGCAGACTGTGCCATTAGCATGTATCCGAATGCGGGGATGCCTGACCCACTGAGCCCTAGTGGTTACGAGCATTCTGCTGATGATATGGCACGCATCATGCGTCGCTTCGGTGAAGAGCAGTTGCTGAACTTCCTCGGCGGCTGCTGCGGTACGACCCCTGAGCATATCAAGGCTATGAGTGAGGTCATTCACGAATTCCCACCACGCCCCATCACCGAGAAGAAGAAGGCTGGGCAGCTGCGTCTCTCTGGTCTCGAACCCTATAATCACGATGAAACACGCAATACCCTCTTCATCGGTGAGCGATGCAATGTTGCAGGCTCTCCCATCTTTGCGAGACTCATCCGCGCTGGAGAATTCGAGAAGGCTGTAGACGTCGCGCGTAAGCAGGCGGAGAACGGTGCTGCCGTGCTGGATTTCTGCTTCGACGACGGTATGATAGAGGGCGTCCCATCCATGGTGCGCTTCCTGAACCTTGTGAGTTCTGAGCCTGATATAGCACGTCTGCCTTTCATGGTGGATTCCTCGAAATGGGAGGTACTCGAAGCAGGGTTACAATGCATGCAAGGGAAGGGGATTGTCAACTCCATCTCGCTGAAGGTCGGAGAGGAGGAGTTCCTCCGTCAGGCCCGTATCATCAGACGCTACGGTGCTGCGGTTGTCGTGATGGGATTCGATGAAAACGGTCAGGCTGCAGGTGTGGAAGACAGAGTGCGTATCGCCTCACGTGCCTATGATCTGCTCGTGAATAAGGTGGGCTTTCCTGAGGAAGATATTATCTTTGACCCGAACGTGCTTACCGTTGGTACAGGTATAGCGGAGCATGTGAACTACGCGAAAGACTTTTTCGAAGCTGTCGGTGAGATACACCGTCGCTTCCCTCACTGTCATATCTCAGGCGGTATCTCGAATGTATCCTTTGCCTTCCGTGGGATTAATCCCATACGCGAAGCGATGCATAGCGCCTTCCTTTACCATGCGCAGCAGCAGGGACTCGACGTCTCCATTGTGAATGCTGGCATGCTAGAAGTTTACGATGAGATTCCTTCGGATAAGCTGGAGCTCGTCGAAGATGTGCTGCTGAACCGTCGCCCCGATGCGACTGAGCGACTGACAGTCTACGCTCAGGAGATAGCAGAGCAGAAGGAAGCTCAGAAGAGCGGTGCCGCTGCCCCACCTGTGCAGGCTTGGCGCGAAGAAGCCGTCGGAGCGAGGCTTTCCTATGCCCTTGTGAAGGGGATCACCGAGTTCATTGAGGCTGATACGATGGAGGCACTAGATCTGTTCGGCGGTAGTGCCCTTTCTGTCATCGAGGGCCCTCTCATGGATGGCATGAAGCAGGTCGGTGAGCTCTTCGGCTCAGGGAAAATGTTCCTCCCTCAGGTGGTGAAGAGTGCGCGCGTCATGAAGCAGAGTGTCGCTATACTCACGCCGATTATCGAAGAAACGCGCGGATCTACCGCGAGTGCGGGTGCTGTTGTTCTCGCTACGGTGAAGGGTGATGTGCATGATATCGGTAAGAATATCGTCGGCGTGGTGCTCGCATGTAATGGCTTCGAGGTGATAGATCTCGGAGTGATGGTATCCTGTGAGGATATCATCGAGGCGGCACAGCAGCGACAGGCTGATCTCGTCGTCCTGTCGGGGCTGATTACCCCCTCTCTGGAAGAGATGACTCATGTCGCCACAGAGATGGAGAAAGCTGGTCTTCGTATCCCGCTGATGGTGGGAGGCGCGACCACGAGTGCGCTGCATACAGCCTTAAAAATAGCCCCATCTTACCCCTCAGGCGTCCTTGTTCACACGACTGATGCCTCCACCATCGTGCCAGCAGCCGCTGCGCTCGTGGGGTCGGATAAGGAGCAGTATATACAGAATCACCTTGCCGAGCAGCAAGTGGCACGCGAGCGTTACGCTGAGAAGCAGAAGGGGGTCGAGCTCTATAGTCTCGCCGAAGCCCGCCAGCGTGCTCTTGTCAGCGATTGGGCGACGAGTCCTCAAGCTCAGCCTAGCCGTACTGGAGTCTTTACCATTGCTACCCCAGGCTATGGATGTGCTTGCCACTCTAGCTCTCCTCAGGTTGAGCTAAGTTGGGAGATGATTTTAGAAAAATGCGAATGGAGCATGCTGCTTCGTTTCTTTGAAATGAGTGATGTCTGGAATCCTGCTCGTCAGTGCTTCCGCGAGAGCTCATCTGTCTCTGTGGATAAGAAGCGCGAGGCGCAGGAGCTGATGGATGACGCTCGAGCTCTACTTGAGCGTGGTGTCGCTGAGAAGCGCATTCAGGCGCGTGGCTGCTTCGGGATATGGGAAGCTCGGTCTCAGGGAGATGATATTCTCGTAGAAGGAGGCGGTGAGGGGAAGGTTCTCCACACAATGCGCCAGCAGAAGAAGGGGAAGGATACATGCCTTGCTCTCTCTGACTTCGTCGCACCTGCTCCTTATCAGGGCTACGTAGGAGCGATGCAGTTAAGTATCGTGGGCGCTGATGAATGGGCTTCTGAGCTACAGGCTCAGAATGATACCTACACGGCTATGTTGCTCGGTGCGCTTGCTAATATGCTGGTCGAGTCCTTTGCCGAGCTTGCGCAGGGTAGTATGGAGCAGTACTGGCCGGTAGCATCGAGTCAGATGATACGTCCAGCTTGCGGTTACCCCAGTCAGCCAGATCATGCTGAGAAGCGTACTGTCTTCTCTCTTCTAAACGCGACTGAGTACACGAGTGCGACCCTGACGGAGAATGATATGATGCGCCCGCAGGCCTCTATCTGTGCTCTGGTGTTCAATCATGCTCAAGCGCGCTACTTCCGAGTCGGCGACATCGGTGAGGATCAGCGTGCAGATTATGCTGCTAGAAAGGAAAGTTAGACGAAAATACGACAATAAACAGCGTTTTTTTATTATTTAGAGCGTTTTTTCTTGAGTAAAGATTAATAATATGCTAGTAGCATGAGTGCTACTTTCATTTTAGCCTTTCAGTGCTAATAAAACGAATTTCAAACAAAATACATATCGAATATGACAACGCCAAAAAAAGCTACTACTGCTAAGTCGTCCGCTAAGGCTCCAGCCGCGGCGGCGAAGAAGAAGGCTGCACCCGCGGCTAAGGCTGCAGCTCCTAAGAAGAGTGAAGCTGTCAGCGAGCCTAAGCTAGTTGTAAAGAGCTCGAAAGATAGCTTTAGCCCAGAAGAGCGCAAGCGCCTCGCCAAGCTTCAGGAAACGATGGAGCTTCTGACGAAAGACCCCGAGTGGAGCTGCTTCCTCGAAGAGCAGAAAGAGGCTCTTTATCAGCTCCAAGAAGAGCTCGTGCCAAACATGCAGAATGTCACGCGAGAGCATCTACGCTCTGGTGAATCTAATGTGTCTTCCGCCTCAGGGCAGCACATGGGTGATGCCGGTAGCGAGGCAGAAGTGCGCGATCTGACTATCCGCCTTCTCGATAAGGATAGGGAGCAAATGTATGAAATCGACGCAGCGCTAGAGCGTATTCGTCGTGGTACCTATGGAATTTGTGAAGAATCTCTTGAAGTAATTCCAAAGGGACGCCTTCGCGTACGCCCATTTTGCCGTCTTACCGTAAAATGTCAGGAAGAATTCGAGAAAAAATATGGTATTGCAAGTGCTTATAATTCATCGAATTCCGAAATTATTGGCTACGCAGGCTTACAAAATATACAAGAAAGTGCGATTTCACTTGACGAAGACTCAGAATAGTGTAGAATAGCCGCCCACAACTCAACACTAAATAGCACTATGCCTAGAGATATCATCATCCTGGAATGCACGGAAGCAAAGGCTGAAGGAAAACAAGCCTCTCGCTACGTCACAACTCGTAATAAGAAGAGCCTTCGTACCCCTGGTCGTTTGGAAAAAGTGAAGTTTAACCACTTCCTCAAGCGCCGTACACTTCACCGCGAAATGCGCTAATCTTAGCAAGCTTTCTCATTAATAATCATGATTACTGAATTCAAGAGCGTTCAACGCCGTATTCGTTTCCGTACATGCAACAAGTGCATGACCCGTCGCCGCATCGATATCCCAGCAGGAGCTGTCGATATGGTAAACCCAGAGTTTCTTTCCAAGTTCACATCCGAAACTGGTAAGATTCTTCCTCGCCGCGTGACAGGTGTATCCGCTAAGATGCATCGCAAGATCACTCGCGAGATTCGCCGCGCTCGTGCCGTAAATCTGCTTCCATAATTTCCGGCTCACGATCTCGACGGCGGCTGTCGTTGAAGAGAGGGGGCTTGTAGTCAGCTGAAAAGCCGCTCAAGCTCCCTTCACGTTCATCTTAAATCGAGATTAAATATTCCTCCTTAGGGAGGAAAACTTTTTTCATCTAATACGAGTTGTTTGCACTTCTCGTAACTTCTTATAAGTGATGAAAGAGCTGAAAGACACACAAAGCGAATTAGACACCCGTCAGCTTTCTATTGATCGCGTGGGTGTGCGCTCACTCCGCTTCCCCATCGTGGTGAAGGACAAGGAGAATCGCACGCAGCCTACGGTTGCCACATTGGCGCTGATGGTCGATCTACCTCAGGAGTTCAAAGGGACTCACATGAGTCGTTTTGTCGAAGCTCTCCAACAACACAAGCGTAGTCTGGATGTACATACTGCGGTACGTCTCCCAGGTCAGTTGCTGAAGCGTTTTGGCGCACAGCGCGCGCGTGTTGAAATTGATTTCCCCTTCTTCCGCGTGAAGAAAGCTCCAGTTACTGGACTTGAGGGGATGATGGATTACGAAGTTCGCTTTGAAATCGATCTTCAAGAGGGGCAAGAAGCTGAATTCACCCTCATTCTTAAAGTGCCTGTCACGACACTCTGCCCCTGCTCAAAGGCGATGAGTGATCATGGTGCACATAATCAGCGCGGTGTTGTGACTTATGCCGTGCGTTTCTCAGGCTCTGCCATCTGGATAGAAGATCTCATCGATCTCGTAGAGTCCTGTGCTAGTTGCCAACTCTATAGCCTCTTAAAGCGTCCAGATGAAAAGTATGTGACCGATCAGGCTTATGAGAATCCCGTTTTCGTCGAAGACCTCGTCAGAAACGTAGCGTTCGCTACGGAGCGTTATAATGCCTTTAGTTGGTATAGAGTCGAAGCTGAAAACTTCGAATCGATTCATAATCACAATGCATACGCGATGATAGAGCGTAATTTAGTGTGATTCTCTATTTTTTACATACATCCTAATCCATGAAGTTAGCTATTATAGGAACTGGCTACGTCGGGTTGACTACTGGTACCTGCTTTGCTGAAGTAGGCCATAATGTGATCTGCGTAGATTCGAATCTGAAGAAAATTCAGACATTGAAAGCGGGGAAAATCCCTATTTATGAGCCTGGCTTAGAAGAACTAGTTGTCGCGAATGCTGCAGCTGGGCGCTTACATTTTACCTCGGATCTTGCCCACGCGGTAGAAGAATCCGATATCATTTTCATCGCTGTACCTACGCCACCACAGGCTGATGGTTCTGTTGATCTTTCTTATATTGATGCTGTCTCTCGTGAGATTGCTGAAGTACTACGCCCCGAGCATCAGTACCGTGTCATCGTAGATAAGTCTACTGTCCCAGTAAGTACAGGTTCTAAAGTGGCTCAGGTGATGATGCGCTACGCGGCAGATAATGTCGATGTTGACGTGGTTTCTAATCCTGAGTTCCTTCGTGAAGGATCTGCGGTACAGGATCTCTTGGTTCCTGACCGTATTGTCATAGGTACGGACTCCGAGCGCGCCATGGAAATGATGAAGAGCGTGTATCAGCCATTCGATGCACCTATTGTTGAGGTTGATCTCGCATCAGCTGAGCTGATCAAGCATGCCGCGAACTCCTTCCTTGCAATGAAGATATCCTACATTAATGCAGTAGCCACCGTCTGTGAAGCTGCAGGCGCTGATGTGGAGAAAGTCGCTACAGGTATAGGTATGGATAAGCGCATCTGCCGCGACTTCCTTAATGCAGGACTCGGCTATGGTGGTTCTTGCTTCCCAAAGGATGTCAAGGGCTTTATCCATGTAGCAGAGCAGCTCGGATCACCCATGAATATCCTGCGCGAGGTAGAAGAAGTCAACGCGAAGCAGATGGATCGATTCTTGACACGCGTGCGTGAAAAACTCTGGGTGCTGCGCAACAAGCGCGTTGCTGTATGGGGACTCGCCTTCAAGCAGAATACTGATGATGTGCGTGAGTCTGTCGCTATACGCCTCATTAAGAACCTTTGTGCAGAGAATGCTATCGTGCGCGCCTACGATCCTCAAGCTGCTGAAACAGCGGCTCTCGAGCTTGAAGGTGTGAACTGCGAAATAGTGGACGATATGTATGAATGCGCTCGCGACGCGGATGTGCTCATCATAGCGACGGAATGGAAGGACTTTGCCATGGCAGATCTCAATAAACTTCGCGACTGCATGCAGCTTAATTTCATCTTCGATGGACGTAACATCCTTGATGGTGCGAGTGTAACGGACGCAGGATTCGAGTACCACTCAGTCGGTAGACCTAGTCTCTATCCCGTGAATTAGCATTCCCGATCATTCTATATGAAAAAGCCCTCTGCGTGAATCGCAGAGGGCTTTTTCGTAGACTTGTTCGGTGGCTTTAATGGATGAATATATCCGACTGGTCTAGGCCTGTGAGCTTGTGCAGTGCCTTGCGCAGGTAGACAATCACACCGATGAGTGTGCCGAGGATGGGGACACCGATGATGAGATAGCCCCACCATGTCATGTCACTGACGGCATAATTGTACAGCAGGGATTGCTCGGCTGCGGGTGCCTTCGTCACAGGGATGAGGAAGTAGAGGGATAGGGCGAAGTTCGCCAGAGATGAGACGACAAGTGAGCTTGCCGTGAGCAGACTCGCGCGGAAGAGGACCTGCTGGTAGCCTGCATCGAGCTTCTGGGCTTCTACCTTCTTCTCGATACGTGTGATATCGAAGATGCCATCTGTGTAGACGAAGACGCGTAGCAGTGAGCCGCTACCCTTAGCCGTCAGGACGATAGCTGCACCTAGTAAGAGTGGGATAGTCGCCTCCTTCGCTGCATACCACCACGGGGTGTCTGCCTGAATCGCACCGTTCTCGCCTGTATTCGCGTAGACGGTGACGAATGCCGTGAGCAGAGTGCCGATGAGCCCCATGATGTTGACTGCATCTGCCTTATGCGTGCGAATGAAGTGATAGATACCATAGCCGAGAGGGAGGCTGAGGGCGACGATCATCGCTGGAGTCGTGCCTACCTCCCAGAGCTTCTCCCCTTCTGAGGAACAATGGTCGAGAATGAGTACAGGAGCGAGGACGCTCATGAAGACATTCACGAGGCTTTCTGTGCCTTTATCCATAATGAAAATGTAAAGTAGGGGGGCTTACTTCATGCTAGCAATGGCATCGGCCATGCTTGCAGCCTTGAAGGTAGATGAGCCTGCGACGAGGCAGTCTGCTCCAGCGGCAGCGCAGAGATGTGCCTGAGGCGTTCCTATGCCACCATCCATTTGAATGATGAACTTGTAGCCATTTTCCTTGCGCTGCTCGTCAAGGAAACGTACCTTATCAAGCGTATCTTCCATGAAGCTCTGGCCACCGAATCCTGGGACGACGCTCATGACGAGTACCATGTCTAGTTCACCTAGGTAGGGGAGAAGGCGCTCTACTGGGGTGGCTGGGTTAATAGCAAGAGATGCCTGCGCGCCGCCTTCACGTATGGCCGCGAGAGTCGCATGCAGATCGACTGCGCCTTCGCGTTCGATGTGAACAGAAATAAGATTCACACCAGCCTTTAAGAAACGTGGCAGGTAGTGCAGGGGTTCATCTATCATGAGATGCGCGTCAAGGAAGCTATCTTCAGGAACGCTCGCACGAATGGCGGCGCAGATGTCAGGACCGAAGGAGATGTTGTCCACAAAGGAACCATCCATCACATCAAGGTGGAGCCAGTCCGCACCAGCGGCGAGAGCGCGCTGAGCTTCAGAACCAATTTGACGAAAATCACAAGCCAACATGGAGGGAGCGATGAGCATGTGCGCATCATACCATAGTGAGTTATTAGAGACAAGTGCCAACTCGCGTGAAGACGCACTTGATGAAGGCGAAGTTTGCAAAATTTTTAGTACTTATGCACTCTGGCTTGACCTTGGTAGTTAATTTTGTTAAAGTCTTTTTCGTAATGGAACACATTTCGCCCACACATACGATATCGGTACTTGTTGAAAACAAGTTCGGCGTGCTTTCGCGCGTTGCAGGACTTTTCTCTGGTCGTGGTTACAACATCCATTCGCTCAACGTTGCTCCATGCGAGAATGAAAAATTCTCTCGCATGACAATCGATGTAAACGAGCGTGGAGAAAAACTCGATCAAGTTATCAAGCAGCTCAGCAAGCTCGTCAATGTGGTGGAAGTAGTAGACTTCCGCACAGAATCTGCCATCTATCGCGAAGTCGTGCTCATGACAGTACGCTATGGTAATCAGAAGCAAGAAATCCTCGATCTCTGTAACATTTTCCGCGCTAAGGTGCTCGATGCTACTCGTGAGACACTCACCATCGAAATCTATGGTGGCGAATTCCGCCTGAATCGCTTCCTGAGCCTCATGGAAGACTACGATATCGACACCATCACTCGCTCTGGTAAGATCGCTGTCGTTACACCTAGCAAGGCTTAATATCCTTAGTATAACGTATTAGTTTTCGCTCTTGAGTCTTTTTAGAAGACTCAAGAGCTTTTTTATACACTGGTATATTTCTCATAATTTTGTTATTCGTATGAGCTTCTTGCTTGCTATACTTAGCTGATATTGTTAAAATAGCGTCATGAAAATCGTGATGGTGGAAGACGATGAAGATATCGCTGATCTTGTATCTTTTAGCCTCGAAAGAGAGGGGTATAAGGTGCGATTAGCGCATGACGGCATGGAGGGCTTAGAGCTCATCCGTACGAAGCGTCCAGACCTCGCGATTCTTGATATCATGCTACCTAGCATGGATGGTCTCGATATTTATCGAGCGATGCAGGCGAGCACCATGACCGAGAACATACCAGTACTCTTCCTCACAGCTCGCGCCCAGCTAGAAGACAGGCTCGCAGGCTTACAGCTCGGAGCTGATGATTACATGACAAAGCCCTTTTCCCCGAAGGAACTGCTGCTGCGCGTGAAAAACATACTGGCACGCCACGCCTCTCGCTCTCAGGGACTCATTGTGCGCTGTGAAGGGCTTGTCCTTGATAAGAATATGCTCAGCGTTACGATAGATGGTGCTGTCATCGATCTTACTACAGCTGAGTTTAAGCTTCTTTCCTACATGGTGGAGCGCGACGGTAAGGTGCAGGATAGGTATGAGCTGCAGAAGGTGCTCTTCGGGTATGCCGATACCACCCAATCACGCGCTCTTGATACGCATATCAAACGCCTGCGTCAGAAGCTAGAGCACTATGCTTCATGCATCGAGACTGAGCGTGGTGTAGGCTACTACTTTAGCTCAGAGAACTTGAAGAGCGATTCTGGTAAGTAAAAAGAGTTCTCGCAATTCGTTTTCCACAAAAGCGGATGTAGAAAATGAAGTAAACAGCGCGCCTCACTCGGTCTTTTTCGCCTATTTTTACCCTTTTCTCGTCGAATAAGCCATTATGCTCCTTCGAAAATGAAAAAAATACGTCGAAAAATCCCTTCGTGATTCCGCGCTGCGAATGACGAGAACTTCCCTTTAGAGATATTTAGCGCTGCTATAATGGCACGACTTAAAAAGGGTCAAATCCGCCTCCAAATACATTATTGTCTTCCTCTTCAATCTTATCGCTGAAGGGATTTACAGCAGGCCAGACGAGGCTGTCTGGATCATAAGGAGGGTCGACTCGCGAGTCTTCGGGGAAGTTCGCGGAAGTCTTCATTGCACTGTACGCACCCTTAGCTGTGGGATCTACGAGCACTGTGCGGAATAGCTGATAGATAGGCTGAGGGTTCTCTCCTTCTGTCGTGAGTACGTCATCATCATCCATGTCATCTAAGAGTAGGCAGAAGCCGAACTGCACACCACCGATTTCGGAGATGAGCACTTCCATGTCATACCATTTTCCTTGCTCTACGGTGAACTCCTCCCCACGCATGAAAGCGTTCTTGTAATTGCCTTCGAAGTCTTCATTCCATGCTTTTGTGGATTCGTACTGGAGCATGTCTACTTGATCGCGACGTGTTTCGTCTTGGTAGCCGAAGTACTTTGCATCAGATATCGTGTGAAGACCGCATTCCAGAACATTCTTACCATTAAAACGCACTGCCATGACTGAGTCAGCTATACCTACGAAGCGAAAACGTCCGCTAACAGGAGCCTGTACACGGGCTGTGTAGACGGCAACCCAGCGTCCGGATTGCAGCTTATAGCGCCCCTCTGGGTCATAGGCATGCATCGCCTCCGTTTCGAGGCAGTTTGGCATGTAAAATGCTGTTGAGAATAGACGCGTAGGCAGCCTTCTGTAGGGGGAGAACATACCTGTCTGCCAGTTGCCGTTATAGAAACGACCTAAGATGGAGAGCACTTCGCGGTCAAAGGAGCTATTCGCGGCTCCACTGTACTTGGAGTCTCTGTTATCGCGTGTTTTCTTGAAGTCCCATAATTGACCGATGAAGGCTGATCTGGCAGGTGCATTCGAGCCCATCCCTGGTTCGCCTTCACCACCGTCGCCGCCTATGCCGCCGCCATTTCCTCCTCCGGAGCCACCTGAGCCAGTGCCGGCTGAGATGTTAAAATCAGGGGTAGATATAGGAGACTGGATGATATCTAGATCGATGACAGGGGTGATGCTCGAGGTGGAAACCCTGGAGTTTTCGATAGGTTTTTCAATAGGCTTTTCCTGAACCTGTTCTTCTGGCATCGTATAGGATACGAAGGCTGGCTCCGTCTTATAGATGATGATCTTGAAATAGAGTAAAATGAATGCCGCGACAAAAATGCAAACAAGCGAGAAACCACTCGCTACGAGAAGACGTATTTTCTTGCTGCGCTCAGAACCTTTCTGGAGCGTGTCGGGGATTTTGATGCGAATAGGCATGAGAGTACTAGCGGGTTCTCTATCTTAGGCATAAGCTAAGAAGAATTGCTGTCTAAGTGGAATAATCATAGTACATAGCTATCCCCTTTGTCAAGCAAGGAGTAGCAGATTTACTGCTAGGTAGGACAGATTACTCGCGTAATTCTGGGAATTTCATTTTAATTGCCAGCATTTCACTTAGAGATAGATCCTGTATGGCAGCCTTATCTATACTTGTATCGCAGGCGGATGTGCAGCCCTTTCCGAACTGAACAAAGGAGAGCGCCTCCTCTTTTCCTAGATTGACGTGGAAATGATTTTCTAAATCCTTGAGAAGATCATCGAACTGAGCAAATGTACTGCAAGAGCTTCTCGAAACTAGTGGTACGGAGCTTATCATCGGGTGGGTGGTGATGACACTGAGTGCGTATTGAGTCTTAGATCCATCTTCTAATTTAAAGATATAGTAGGTGCTAATTGCTTCTTCAGCAATAGTACTTCCTATATTCTCATTTTTTATGCTAACTTCATGCATGGGGGATACCAACAAGGCGATGAATAGAAGGTGGATTATCATAATAATAGTCATGATACCTCACTGTGGATAATGGAAAAAGGGGGTACTCTGTCATGAGGATTGTT